>QNBT01000012.1 GCA_003644205.1 Planctomycetota bacterium
ACTTCCAGGTTTTTCGGCGTAATTTGTTTGGTCTGAAAATCAAATGTTGCTTTAGTGTCCAGCCACGTCCGCGGGTCGCGAAGGTTCTGCGGATACGGATGATACGCCAGCCCCCAGTCGAAGTTGCCTTCCTGTACGCTGCGTTTCGCCAGAAGGTCTATCATATCCTTAGGAGCGTAACATCGCTCGTTATGCCTGTCGGTCCAGTAATGCGTGAGACTAATAAGCACATTGCCCGCATTGCCGTACCGCCTTATCACCGCTTGCGCAGTCCGCATCGACCGGTAATACAGATCCAAATACGTATCCATCGGTATCTCCCCGGCATTGGTCCATATCCAACCGGAGTCAACCTCGTTGTGCAGTATCCAGTGTGTGATACGTCCATACTTTCGGTCACCACGAGTGTACCGCTGCGCAAGAAAGTCCAGCGCCGCCGCGTACAGGTTCCATCCTTTCTCCTCGAGCACATTCGCCATCGCATACCTGGCGGCTGGCGCACAGTCCGGATGCCCCAGCGGCGCACCCCTCTTTATCAGAATTATCGCCGAAACAACGATATTAAGCTCATCCATTTCCTTCATCGCAAGGTCATACCGCTGCAAAGCTCCTGGATTTACATAAATTGTTGTACCATTGAACTTATGCTCAAGAAAATCTTTCCCGGGATTTGCAGCAAAGAGATGATTCAAAAGAATATTCTTAGTACAGTTATGAATCCCCAACGCTTTATAATCATCATACTGAAACTTATCGCCCCCGTGCATTCCAACCGTGCCTTTCTTTGATATCGGCCTGTCACGTGTCAGCTTCCACTTGCTCGGTATCGATTCGGCAAATCGCTGGTGCGACGCAGGCTCAAATCCCCCCGCCGTTTTTCGCATAAGTATCCAACTGGAAAAAACCCTGTCATACGCACCTCGCATCCGAGCTAATTTGATAGTCTGTTTACCCTTTTTACCGGCGAGCTGTTTCTTCCAGACAAACTCCGTACGTCCGACGGGTGTCTGATAAAGCGGAACCTCGCACAAATACAAATCACCACCTGAAGCGTCAGCGTTTAACTTCAGAAGAATTCCATCGGCCTTGGCGGCAACGCGTTCGATACGTCCGTCATATTTAGCTTCAACCATCCGTTTCATTTTGGCATCGAAGTCAGCAACGGCTTTATGTCGCCGTTCCGCCTCTTCTGCCTGCCTTCTCTCGTACTCATTAGGCCCGCGAAGCCTGATGTTTCGCAAACGTATCTTACGCCCGGCATGGCTGCCCAGATCCAGCCTAAACTTCCTGTAACCGCCTTTCCATGAACCGGGCAATTGGCAAGTTTTGATATTCATCGAATATTCAGTCCACCCTTCGCTTGAAAGAACCGGCGGCCCTTCCGCCACTTGTCCTCTTCGTATCGGCGAAACGTAGTAGAGTTGGATCGATGAAAGCCCTTTTATACAGAAATACTCGAACGAAAGAACAAACTGCTTATCAGGGTCATAAGCCCCGACAATCGGTTTGCATATAACATAAGGGTTATTACCCGTAGTCTCGATATCATAACCGCCACCGTCAAGAACCCTGGCCTTGACATGATTAGCTTTGGAAATATCAAGTTCAATGGCAACCTCCCCAGCCGAAACTCCCGTTGCCCAAAACAAAACAACTGCCGCCATTGCCGTTGTAACAACGCAACCTCTTTTCTGACCGACTTGCCAAGATTTCATTTTTAGCCTTATTTCTTTATTTCATTAATGTCCCGGAAACCATTCTTTTGCAAATGATTTACGCAACTTAGCTAATTTTGACGCATATTTCGGTTCATCCGTAAAATGAGTCGTCTCGTACGGATCACTGTTCAGATCAAGAAGCTGTTCTTCAATGCCTTTGGCATCATACTTAATATATTTCAGCTTATCTTTGCTTACCACCATGCGCCCAATTTCACTTTCGACACCGAGTGTATCGCGCCATTTAATATTTTTTCCCTCAAACAGAGGACGTAAACTTTTTCCTCTGGGGTCGGCGACAGCTTTGTTCCCTGCATAGTCGCAGACTGTGGGCAGCAGGTCCAACCCGTTGGAAATCAGGTGCGTATCATCAACCCGCCCGGCAGGTATCTGTCCTTTCCACATAGCTAAAAACGGAATATTGGCCGACTCTTCATAGAATGTGGTCTTGTGTTCAAGGCGGTGAGATGAATCATTATCGCCGTGGTCACTGGAAAATATCACAAGAGTATCCTTTTCGGCGCCGCTTTGCTTAATCGCATCCAGTATCGTCTGGATATTGCTGTCGACAAACTCTGTCAAACGGCAATATGCCCAGCGATGGTGCCGCCATTGCTTGTCTGTGTACTTATTGCGAGCCTCGCGACGAAAATTGCGCTGCTCCAGCAAATAATCAATCGCTTTGGGTTCATCTTTCTGCGGCTGGTAATTAGGCGGTAGAGGCGGGCAGTATTTTTCAAAGAATTCATCTTCGCTTACACCTTCCGGCATCTTTAACGCTTCATCTAACGTAGCAATTGGAACCTTACCGCGCTTTACATGTCCTTTTTCAGATTCAGTTTTTGCGAAATCCCTTAGCGCCATGTAGCAGATGTCATGCGGATTGATAAGAGAGACGACCATATAATATGGTTTATCGTGTTTGCCCTTGATATATTTGGCGGCTTCTTCGGCGAGCTTTCCCCTTTGGTCGTCGCATATATCATTGAAGCCAAGGGCTTTGGGTCTCAACCCTTTTGGAAGATGTTCCTTGCCGCCATAGACCAGGTCGTAACCGCACTTTTTCAGGAAAGCCGCAACCGTTGTATTCCTGACCTCATCAGAAATTTGCTCAATTTTCAACCCACCGCTGTTTTCCCGAGCGGGCTTGCCGTTTTTGTCGTTAAACGAAGCGGCGAATCTGCCCGTCATCATACCTATCCTTGCCGGCACGCAAACCGGGTTGACCGAATATGCACGTGTAAAACGAATTCCGTTTTCGGCGATATAATCCATCGCCGGGGTCTTGAGCCATTTATTACCCGCACAGCTCATCATAGAAGCGCTCTGCTGGTCGGTAAAAATATAAATGATATTCGGTTTTCCGATGGGCCTCTGTTGAGCACTTTCAAGGCAGCCGGCCGTAAACAACATCGAGGCACCTATTGCACTACTTTTTAAAAATTCCCTGCGATTCTGCTTTTTCATTTTATTCTCCAGTATTAAATATTTATGCTTTTTATTTTTAATGTACCGCCGGTGCGGCGCCTAATTTGTTACCAACGCCTACAATAATAGTCGAAAGGATAAGTACAGCGATACCTGCAAGAACACATCTTATCGTATTTTTGCTGCTACCCTTCCATTCGTGCGTAAGCAATCCGATCATATTACTGGTTACGATAATTAACGCCATGTGCAGCGTCCAACTGGCGAAATCATATTTGCCCATCTGCGTCGAACCCATCCCGTAGAAGAAAAACTGCAGGTACCATAAGGTCCCGGCAAGCATGCAGAGCATATAATTCAGCAACAGGAAACCCTTTGGAGCATTGGCGTAATCGGAATATGTTTTATTCTTTATGCTCAGCCAAAAGCACCAGAGGCAGTTAGTTGTAAAGCCTCCCAGCAGGACAATCACCAAAAGCGGGATGTTTGAAAGCACCGGGCGCAGGCCCATCTCTACCGCCTTTGCCTGCACCGGTGCGCCCGCGGTAAAAGCATAGGCCATGCACGCGCTCAATACACCGGCGACGATAGCAACTGTGATACCCTTGAAAAAATCAAATTCCTTTATACCTTCAGCCTTTTGTTCTACCGAAAGCTCTTTTTCCTTCATCATTCCTGCTTTACCGCAAATTATTATGCCAAGAAGACAGACCGCGATACCACCCAATGTTACCTGGCCGGATGTCGTTGTCAACAGTTCGGTAATAGTAGTTTCGCCGGACGCTGGATCGCCGAAGAATTGTTCGAAGACAGGCGGGATAAGTGTACCGAACATCGCGCAAAACCCCAAAGCTACTGAAACGCCAAGCGATATGCCGAGGTAACGCATTGTCAAACCGAACGTCAATCCGCCGATCCCCCACAGCACTCCAAAGAAGTATGCCCAGAAAATCACTTTTATCGGCACAGAATCATATACTTCGAAAAAGTTCGGCATAACGATCAATGCCGTCAGCAGCGGCGCTGCGATCCACGCAAACACGCCAAGCATCAGCCAATAGGTCTCCCACGCCCAGCCTTTGACCCTCTTGCAAGGCGCATAGAAACTACCTGCTGCCGCACCACCGATCGCATGAAATATTATTCCAAGTACAGGATTCATATTTTTTCCCTCTGAAATTACAATGGACACTCATGAATATTCGTATATTCATTCAGCAGCTCAAGATATATCCGGTAATTTTGCAATGATACCGATGGCGGTGTCTGGTGATCGACGCTCGGGATAAACCCGCCGGCCTTTATTATTGGAGTCAATCTTTCAAACTCGGCTCGCATGGCGTCCTGGCCGTCCGGCATTACCATCTTGTTATAGTGTCCTATCATCGCAAGTTTACCAAACTGCTCTCGCATCGCCATACCATCGACACCTGCCTGTCGCTCCAGCGGTAATACCCCTTCAACACCATTATCGAGCAGCCACGGAACAAGCAGTGTAACATCGCCGTCTGTATCTACAATCGTAAGCATGTCCATCTCTTTGACGCGGGCAATAAGCTTTGCATAATATGGTGACATAAACTCATCCATAATAGCACGCGAGATCATCGGGCCGTTGTTGTATGACATATCTTCGGCGATAGTCATAAATACCGGGTTGCCTATCTTCGCGATCTGATCAAGCAATCCAAGATTGAATTCGAGAAGATCCCGGTTGATCGCATGAAGAAGCTCGGGCTGATCGTAAAAGGCAAGCATCAGTTTGGTAAAGCCCATCATAGTTCGCGGAAACCAGAAGAACCCCTCCAGCGTGATCCAGATAACCGCATCGCCGGCCTCCTGACGTCTGAGCCACGGCGTCATTCCATCGATCGCTTTACTGTGATCTGGAAATAAGTACTGCTTGTGGTTGAGGTAATCGTCCATATTTGAAACGACCCCCTCAATATGGTGCTGGGCGGCTTCGATAGTTGCCTCGGTGGTGCTGAACCAGTATTGCTTGTAAGGGTCCAGGCCAAAATACTCGTGTATGTCGAAGATGTCCGTAAGAGCCGGGTCCAAACCTTCGCCGTGCCAGCGTTCTATGGTTTTATCCCACCACATCGCCCACTCCCAACGAGGGATCCTGTCAACTTCCTGAAAATTCATCAGTGCCCTGAAACGTTCTACATGATTCATAGTTTACCTCTTCGCCGGCGACAATGGCAAATCCAGCCACGCCAGCCCAATATTGCGATTTAAGTGGTTGACGCTGTTTCGGCCGGGCGCGTCATAGAAGATGGCGAGCCGCTTGCCGACCTGAATGACCGAGGGCATACCGATGCACTTTGTCGACCACTTACAGTTTTTGCCGTCAAGGACAACAGCTTTGTTCTTTGGGTTCCACTTGTTTAAGTCCCTGCTCCAGTAGACCCATACGGCGTCTGTGTATTCACCGCCGTCTATGCCGATATGGTTCGTAAAAAGAAACCATGTCTTATTGCTCTTCTCATAATACAGCGATGAATTCTCAACCTGCTCTTCGATGGGTACCATCGGTTTGGGATCGACGGCCCAGGCTCCGTCGAGGTCTTTGGTCCGGGCGATACCCAAAGTGCGCTGGACGCATTTGTTTCCCGCCTTTCTGGTTGTGCTGCTAAAGAATTGCAGAAACTGGTCGCCATTTTTGACCACATGGCCGGGACTGGCTGTCAGAGAATAGTATGTGTTTGGTTTGGGGCTAAATGGCACTACGTTTTTTTGTTTAACCCATGGCCCGGCTAACAAACGGCTCTTGGCCTTCATTGTGACGTAGGGGAAACTGGGTACACGTTTTCCGTTGGGCGTGCCAAGGTAGAACATGTGCCATTCGTTTCCCTCTTTATAAACCCACGGTGAACACGCGTGAGCGGAATCCATTTCACCGGGTTTGCCAAAATCAAGTACGGGTCCTTTCTTTTCCCAGTTGATCAAATCTTTGCTCGTCGCAAGACACGCCAGCCAACCGCTTGGCCCTGCTCCATCGTAGAACAAGTGATAAACATCATTCTCTTTAAAGATAAGTGCCTCTCTCGCCCCGTGAACATCACACTCATCCGGACCATCGCCATGGGTCAGAATAATTCCCTGGTCCTTTGCATCCATCCTCAACGTTGCCGCAGGTCGGCCGTCACTATATTTCTTCCAGATACCCCATTGAGGATCAACAAGACCCTGCCGTACCAACACAGCTTTTGCTACAAGGTATCCGTCTACGAGAATGCCTTCGTATCCGTGTGGTTTTCCGTCCCACGCGAGCCAGTCATTAGTGTATTTTTCTCCGGGATTTCTCCCCTGAAATCGGCAATTATCGAAGGAGTTCAGCATGGGCAGCAGAATTCGGTCGCCATCTTCCTGACGGCCAAGTTTATACAGGGCAGCTATGAAGAAATAGGCGTGGTTTGCCGAAGCACCTCCGTTTTCATAAACCTGGAATGCATTTGAGCCGCCCCAACGGGCCGAACACTCATAGTAATCCTCCTGCGGTACATTGACAAGGTTCCCCGGCAAACCCAGATCGAACCTGTCGAACCCGACTTCTTTCATTTTCTTAAGCGTGGTATCTAGAAGATCGTTTGCTTTTTTCTCATCATCGATCAGACCGTAGGTGATAGCTATACCCTGAATGAAGGTAAAGTTATAGTCATGAAGTTGGCCGTCTTTGCTTTTCCAGCCGGCTAACATCTGAGTTTTGGGATTGTAGAAAGTTTTGTAATAGGATGACTTAAGCTTTTTTGCGGCTTGGGCGAATTTTTGGGCCTGTTTTTTCTTGCCTGCATTCTTAGCCATCTTTGCTAATCCCCGAAAACCCCGATATGCCAGTGCGTTGGAGTACGCATCTTCATGGCCAAAGTTTATGCAGTCCCACCAGTTCGCCGGCCGCAGACGACACTCACCGATGTTTCCGCTCTGATGGAACTCTATCAGTCCATTGCCGTTGGAATCTGTTTTAATAGATTCGTTGCCCCACTCTAAAAGTTTATCTATGTTTTTCTTTACCCATGCGTCGTCGCCGCTTGACTGGTAGTAGTTATGGGCGCAGATAAGCAGCGAGGGCCAGGTGTCCAGCGAGGTGATGGGGTAGTCACCAAATCTGTAGCCCGGCATTCCGTAAGTTTTTTTTCCGGCGAGGATGATATCGACAGAATCACGAATCAGCTGCGGACCTGATACGCCTTCTGCGAGATCGCCGGATAACATGGCAATTTCACTGTAGACGTACATAATAAAACCGCAAACATCCGAGGCGGCATGGTTTGCCATTACCTGGTGTTTATACGACAACTGCAAGGCATTCAGCCAACATCGGCGATAACCGTCAAATCGTCTGTCACCTTCCAACCGCCCGGCAGGCGGGTAAACGTTGATGACTTCAAGTTCATAATCTATCCACTGATTTTTCTTTGACGCAGCCGGGAAGGTAATGGCGATGTGATCATGCTTTTTGCCGCTGTAGCCAAAGTATAACGTTTCTTTCGTTGCCGACTTTGCGGAAATCCGCATTGTTCCCTGCCCGGGAATGTGAAGTACAGCAGGTGATTTTACGCTGCCGTCCGGTCTTATTTTGCCCAGCAGCGTGGCATAAGCGGGGTTGGGACCATCGGCTTTGAATTTCAATACGAAAGGTTCGACAGCATTGTCAGCTTTCGCCTCGGATCGGATCCGAAAAGATTTTTCGTCAAACTTAAAGCGTGTCCTGGCGTCTGGTTGTCCAGCCGGATAGTAATTGATCCATCCGTTGCTGCTTTCTTTGCGGTATGTCTGTTTCAGATTGCCGGCAAGGATGGCACTTGGCCACTTGCGACCTTTGCCCAGAGAGTCCAGCCAGAACTCAGTAAAAGCCGGTTTATCATCGGCGAGTTTAACCCCATAACTCATCGTCTGCCGCCCTAACCGCCGATCTTTTGCCGGGGGAACGAAAACATCCTTCACGGCTTGGAGATATCCCATACCGAATCGCTCGTCCGGCTCGAGATAGCTGCCCTCTACCCATTCATTCCATGCGTTGATAGTAATCAGTTTGGGCTGGTCCGGATGAGCGTCGGCGTAGGCTTTGGCTTTAAGCAGATATTTTTTGAATGTTTCGGGATTGACGTTGTCGGTCACGGCTCGCCTTTTCTCCACAAACCTGGCATTGTTATCCCAGCCTATCGACACATGTGGAAAGTAAGGCACATCAAATTCCTTCGACCATTTTGGCCAATTTGAAAGGGCTTTGTCGGCCCATTTGACATAGTCCGCCTCGGGCCTGGCAAGGTGTACGAACTGATAATTTGTCACCGAATCAATCTTAAACGTTTTGATGGTATTGGCGGTCGTACCTTCTTTACTTGCAAAACCGGAGTCGTCAATTTTCGGAACACGCCCCCAGTAGATCATTTGAATATGCAAGCCGGGAAAACCTGCCTTTTTAACCTCCGACCGAAAATAATCCAGCGCCTCGACCGTCTGTTTAATACCACCAAGCCCCTTAAGCAAATTATTCATGTCGTAAATCGAAAACAGCGGCTTGCCGTCTATCTTATAATACGACGGATGGGAGAAGTACTTCCTTATTACGCGTGCGACGATAGTCTTAAATGTCGGCAGGTCAACGCTTCCCGGCCAGATTACCACCCTCTCGTGCGAGCGACGGATGTCCCAGGCGGTAGTGGCATCATGGTTGGCCCACATAAGATAGAATTTCATCTTATCGACATTTTTGGCCTTGAGGAAGCCGTCGTTTAGCGCGCTTTCCAGAAACGGTTTGTTCTCAAACCAGTACCAGTCGAAAATCATCACATTGACACCGTGGCTCGTAGCGGCGTCAATCTTCTTTTCCATCGCCGCAGGGTCGTTGTCCATCAAATATCCCCATGCAGGCACGCGAGGCTGATAGTGACCGTCCCATTTCGGCTTGCAATTGCGTATGCTTTCCCACTCACCTTGACTGCCATCCGGAAAAAACTTCGCCCAACGCTCATCAAAATGACACGAGGGCCAATAAAAAGCAGCAACATCGTATGTGTCCCCAGCGGATGCGAACGTCCCGATTATCGCCACAAAACCAACGGCCAAAATCATTAACCTTGATAATTGCCTCATAAGACACTTTCCTTTGTTCGGTTTCTACTTGCCGTAGAACGGACAGAATTCATCACGCGTATATTTCTTCTTCTCCGTTAGTCAGAACGCCGGCAATATCCATCAGAGTCGGATATATGTCGGATACGTTCGCGGGAACATCGCAAGACGCATATTAGTCCAGTTGACCAAATCATTGCTTTCAGCGATAAATGACCGATATCCTTTGCCGTCAAAACCAATGAACGTCATAAACCACTTCTTGTCACCCGGCAGTTGAAAGACTGTGGGAACATCCGTCATCTTGACATTCTCAAAGCCCTTGATTCCAGGCTTTGCGCCAATCACATGGTCAGGATAATAATGCCAGTTCCGGAACGGTGCAGACCATTTCTTGACGTTTTCGGCGTCAATGGTCTCAGACTTCTCTGTTTTGAACTCCCATTCACCCGGTTCGACAGCAGACTGTCTCCATCGGTTACTGATTATTTCGACGGGACCAAGCAGACCGGAAGGTCTGAGCTTCCAATCATCACGGATTTTGATGTTTGTTTTCGTAAAACGCTCTTGCTGCTCTTTGCCGCGGTCGCCGATAAGGCGGTTTTGCCAGGAGTTGACCACGGTGACCTCAATTTTGTTCCGCCCTGTCTTGAGCACATCGGTCATTTCCAGACGGAACGGCGTTGTCCAGGTAATACCGACATCTTTACCATTAAGCTTCACAGCAGCGATGCCTGTATCGAGAACATTATTCATTTGCAACCAGTAACGCTTACCGCTTACAGGTTTCAATTCAAATGAATTAGTATAAACCGCTTTGCCGGAGTAATACCTGATGCCCTCGTCAGCGTGTTTCGTCCAGTCAGTCAATGTCTTAAATTCAACCGATGCCGGACCGCCCCATGCCGGGTCGAACGTTACCTGCCACGGACCCTTAATTTCCTTAACAACGTTCATCGCCGGATAGTTTGAACGTTGGGTGCCCTGCTTTGCTGCGGGGATTGATTTGCGGAAAACGACCAGAGACGAACCATAAGGGTCAAACTCCATTGGAATGACCGTCCGGCCGTCAGCCTGCTTAAAGGCACCCGCTCTGGTAATTTCGCCTGTTACCGGATCCCACAGTTCAGGCTGTTTGCCGGAAATACGGAACGCACAATCAACTGACCGGGGTTGTTTTGTCTGGTTGCAAACAAAGTAAACATCAGCGTCATCTATTGTGTAATGGATGTATTCGTAATCCGCTTGTTTTTTTGCGCCAACGGCTTCAAAGTCAAATGCGACGCCTTCGCTTTGCAGAAACTCGCGGGAAGTCTGTCCCCAAACGAGACGACCTTTGCCGCTCTTTATCCGGCCGGTTTCAGCAGGGTTGGAGCCCCAGAGTTTGTCGGCAAGTTTGTGGAATTTGCGCTGTGCGGATTTGCCTCCTACAAGACTGACAAGCCGCTGGGGCTTGGGCCCCAGTACAGTTGCTCCCTGCCCAAGCAACTCTTCAACCTTCTCCAGGGCTGCCAGGGACAGGACCTTATGATTGGGCAAGACAAGAACACGATAGCGAATACCGCCGGGGACAACAACTTTTCCATCGACAACTTTTAACTTCAGCAGTACTTCTTCATTGGTTACATCATAATCATAACCGGGAAGTGAGCCGGCTCGATTGAATCCCTTATTAACGGCGATATTGGGCACATGGTCGCCATAGTAGTACAATACATCAGCGACAAATTTGCCCTTTTGGACGACAGACTGAATGCGGTTGATATAATCTATAAACGCATCCGATAAATCCCACCATGTTATCTGCGGGTTGACGTGCGTACCGGCGAAGTACTCCTGTCCCGGTATGCCCATTTCTTTCGGCGAACAGGTAAATGTATGGAAAAAAATCATATTCAGGCCTTCGCAAAATTCATAATCCATAGCCGGTTTCATGTCATGCCACAACTCAACCGCCCAGTGAGGTTTTTTGAGCGAAGTAAAAGACTCTGCACCGACAAACTGTTTGCCATAAATATGTGCCGCTGAAGAGGCCTGTTTAACAAAGAAACGGTTCGGCGGATCAGGACGATGCGGCGATGGTATCCAAAACTCGCTCATGACAATATCGCTGTGCGAATAGTTTGTAATACCATCAATCGGGGCGGCGTGCGGGCCGGAACACTCGGGCTGTATCCCCATATTATAACGTGCCGCGTGTTCGGCAAAGGCCCTGTAGTGATTTTGGGAAACACAATGCGCGATAGTTTTTCTAAAGTCAGCTAAAAACGCATTGCTAATGGCTCGATTTTCAACGATATTGCCGGTAACGACGGGCAGATACTTTATGATGTCATATCCGTTGTAACGCTTGAATTCCTCGGCAAACCCCGGACTCCAGTTCATACCGCCGCATTCCCAACTGTCGGTTTCCAACCGCTTCAAAACGGTCCCGGCCATAGGGCCTGCTTTTTTCAGCAGTGGCTCAACCACATCATACCAGTAGCGGTCAAAGGCATCTTTGCTAAGATAGTCAAGCACATGCCCCTTCCAGTTGTCACTTGATGTTGAAACACGAGCTGTTGTCGGTGTGTAACCGATACGAAGAACGGTCCATTTACCCGCAGGCACATTCCATTTCAAGGTGCCGTCTTCGCTTACTTTGCTGGTTATATTTATAATATCCCTAAGTAATGCGTCTTCCTCTCCTTCTACAGAAGGACGATTATTGAGCAGGTAACGACAATCCGGTGCTGACCCTCCCAACTCCTTGGCGCCGGTTTTA
Source organism: Planctomycetota bacterium (assembly GCA_003644205.1). GTDB lineage: Bacteria > Planctomycetota > Phycisphaerae > Sedimentisphaerales > Anaerohalosphaeraceae > QNBT01. The sequence continues at coordinate 11,992 of QNBT01000012.1, forward strand.
GCTATAAGATGGCTTATGGGCTTTCGAGTTATCCCTGAATCCTGTTTATCGGGATAGGCCAACACGCAGATATCACGATAATAATTATAGTTGGACTTCGGAACGGGCAGTTTCTGATAGACCATTGCCGGTCCTTCAATTTGAATTTCTGAGGATGTTATCTGCTTGGCCTTGTCGTCAAGCGTAACCCGCGGCCCGCCAAGATTCCAGCCGCTCTGTATTGAAAGGCCTAATTCCAAACCCAGACGTTTAGCTTCATTAAGAGCATGAAGGTAAAGCTCGACCCACTCCGGCCCGGAAAACACAGGGCCATTCGGAACATTAAAATTATTATGCTTATTTGCGCCATGGGCATCAAAGATCATCGCCCCGCTAAAGCCCTTGTCATGCATCGCCTCAAGGTCCCTGGTGATTGCTTCTTTAGTCACATTACTGTTGAGCCACCACCACCAGCAGCGAACGCCCACCTGACGCGTCGGGTTCTGGAAGTCACTTTCCAACGTACCTGCCGCAAATTCTGAATCGCGCATTTCCTCAACACAGCCACTGCCGGCAGGTATCATAACCAGCAAAAGAACTATAATCTTTTTTATTTTTATACTCCGATTATGCATTTTTGTTAAACAGGGGTTTCAGTTTTGCAATCCATTTTTATCGCTGGTTATCAACTGAACAGGTCCGAGCAGACCGGAGGGCAGGAGTTTACAGGGGCCTCTGCCGGTGGTAAATGTATAACGGCCGGTCTTGAACTCTTTGCCTTCCAGGAAGCCGGATTGCCACTTGACGGTTCGTGCATTCTTATCCGGCCCCTGCTGATCGCCCAGCAGACGGTTTGACCAGCGGTTAGCAACTTCTATCTCGAGTTGATTCTTGCCGGACTTAATCGCATCGGTAATTTCCATACGCCAGGGAGCACACCAGACCACGCCAAGGTCTTTGCCATTCAATCGTACACGGGCGATGTCATGCACCGTACCGATATCCAGGTAGAGGCGTTTGCCGGTGTCGCTATCATAATCGAAGGTCTTGCTATAGGTCGCGATGCCGGAGTAATACTTGATGCCGCTATCAGCATTCTTTGTCCAGTCCTGTAAGGTGTCGAATGTGGTTTTTTCCGGACCGCCCCATTTCGGGTCGAACGCAACTTCCCACGCACCTTGAAGTGTTTTGACAGGCTTTATTTCGGGAAAATTCACACCGTCTGCAATTACCAGCCGCTTCGATGAACCTTTACGCGGGAAGAGCACGAAGAAACTCTGATACGGCTCAAAGACGAACGGGATTGATGTTGTCCTGCCTTGGCGGGTAAACTGCGGCAAGGACCTTATTTCAGCCGTGACAGGGTCCCAAAGTTGCGGTTCGCCTTTATTCATACGGAAGGTGCAGGTCGCTTCCACCTTCTTATTCGCAGTATTGGCAATAAAATAGATATCCTCCGCATCGGTCCTGCGATGGGCATACCTGACAGGCCCGTCAGATTTGAAATCTTCCGGAACATTCATATCTTCAAGCACTGCAGCGGTGGCTGCGTACTCGGGATAGAGATTGGTACTATCGGTTGAAGTGCCCCCTTTTAGCTTCCACGGCGACATGGTTCCAGAGCCAAGTTTTTTCGCCTGGGGATCAAAAATTACACGACCTTTGCCAAGCTTCCGCTCTGCCGAGGGGTTCGTTCCCCAAAGTTTGGCGGATAGTTCTTTGACCTTGTCGTCGCACTGCGGATAACCGCTAAGACTTGGCGACGCAATCGGCGGAGCACCATAAACAACAGCACCTGCTTTTACAAGTTTTATGATCCTTTCAAGAAGTTCCGGCGTCATAGTTTCAAATCGCGGAAGGACTAACAAACGGTAAAACGTTCCGCCCTCAAACGTGATGTAGCCATCTTTGACTTTCGCCCGGTCCATCAGGATATTCGGTGAACATCCGTCAAATCCATAGCCCTTCTTGTCGCTCCATCCTGACAATTCGCTTGACGCTAAAGCACTCGACGGAGGGCGAAAGACATGCGGAGCCCCTTCGGGAGTCAAGTACAATATATCCGACACCGTCACGCCCTGCCGAAGCATATAACTGCAGCGTGTAACATATTCATGGTAATCACTAACCATCGGCCACCATGTCTGGCCGCGGTCCCAATGAACACCGTAAGGCCCCATAGTCATACCCGGACGGTGTTCATCGCCAAGCGGTTGATGCGCAAACGTGTGATAGACAAATCGGTTAATCCCGATGCAAAAGGCCCAGTCACCCTGATTCTTCATCGACCAGGGATACTGTTGCCATCTTTCACCGCCATCGGCAGTAAACGCTTCTGCTGAAACTATAGGCCGGCCCATAGTGTGAGCAATGGAAGTTGATTCAATGCAACTGAATGCTGAGTTAAACCCAAATCCGGCGCTCCAGAACTCACACATAGGCACATCGGCAACCGCACCCAGATTCAGGTCGGCAGTTGGGTTCATATCGTACGGTTCAATGGACAGTTCAAAGCCATGTTCACGGCCAAGTTTCTTCAAGTGACCTGCATGGTTTTCCAGTATCAGATCCTGACATGTCTGTCGAACATCCCAAAGAAACCGCTCGGATTCTTCCAGACTGCCCACAGCACGTCCGCTGTATGCGAGCAGATAAGGCTTTGCATCATATCCGCGACGTTTCTTAAACTCGGCAAGAAAATTTTTCGTCCAGTTTTGAGAGCCCATCTCCCAACTGTCTATATGCACCGCCGTCCAACCGTTTTTACCTTTTCGTGGCCCCACCTTTTTCAGCAGTTTGCCATAATAGTTTTCAAAGTGATGGTCCAGCGCCGCGGTGTCAAACTTATCGCATTCCAGACCAATCCCCGGCTTAGGTGCAGGACGTGTACTTGCACAAGTCGCACGGCGCACCATCCGAACGATTGTCCATTCGCCCGCAGGGACATCCCATTTCAGCCGGCCATCAGAATCTAAATATTCGCTAATGTCTATGATGTTCTCAGGCAAAATAACGCTTTCATCACCAGGTTCATCGAACTTTGCCGGCGCCGGCAGAAACTCTTTGACTCCTTTATGCGACGTATAAGGATACCTGTAATAGAGCGCCTTTTCGTCGACATCTGGAATAACCGGCCCGCATTTAGGAAAGGCATAAACGACGACATCTTCATAAAAGTCCGTACGCATCTTGCCCCATGGGGTCGTACGCTGCTCTGGCACGGGCAGAACCGCATCGAATTTTGACGGACCTTTTGCTTCGGTCGTACTGGAAAGCAAAAACTGCATAGCTTGTTCGGGCTTAACCCAAGGCCCGCCGCTGCCTGTCCACCCGGGCCCGGAACCGAGAGTAATATCGATCCCCAAACGCTCAGCTTCACGAACCGCATGTGCAAACAACCCCTGCCACTGTTCGCTCATAAAATCTACCGGCCCGCGCGGCACGCCAACGTTGACCTCAAGAAAAACCAAATTCCCAAGCCCTACATCCTTCATCGACTCCAGGTCGGCAGTCATACCCTCACGACTAAGGTTTCCATCCATAAAGTACCAATATACCCCAGGCCGAGCTGAGTCCGGAGGATTCCGAAATTCGTTTTCAAGCGACGCGCCGCCGGCAACACTAAATGACAGCAAAAAAAACATCAATCCGATTTTAAGTCTTTCCTGCATTAATCATGGCCTTAATGTTTTCCATCCATCGACAGGAGTGCCCTCCTGCGCCAGAGAGTCCATAGCCGGCGTCTTCACAGCCACTTGTTTCCGGTACAACTCATCATGCCGGCATTTTGCTTATCCGTTATAATAAAAAGAATATTGGGTCTGTCGTCCTTTTTTGCTGCACCCTTGGCAAACACGGCACTGCCGCAAGCTGAGTATGCCGCACTAAGCGTCGCATTTTTAATAAAATCCCGCCTATCCATATAATACCTCCCTTTCCTCATGCGTTTTTAGTCAACATTTACGACTATTCATTTCTGTTGTTTTATTTTTACCGGCCCGAATAGGCCTCCTTTCGACAGTGGGGCATTTGCTTTAAACCTGTATGGTTGTGAGACATATGTCTGGCGTTGTTCTTTTGGTAGTTTGGAATCGGCGATCAGGCGGTTGTTCCATGTGTTGGTAACTCGGATTTGCAAATCGTTTTTGCCGCTGCGTGCGAAATTGGTTATGTCGATTTCCCACGGCGTTGTCCAGACAGTGCCCGCCTCTTTCCCGTTGACAAAAACGGTAGCGATAACACCGACTTCGCCGAGTTCGAGAATGATGGGCTTATCCGCTTCCGGTTTCGTCAGCGTAAAGCTCTTTTCATAAACGGCGGTTCCCGCATAATACTTAATGCCGTCGTTGGCGTGTTTCGACCAGTCCGAAAGCGTATCGAACATGATATTTTCGGGAGCTCCCTGCCCATTGAAACGAACTACCCATTCGTCATCCAGTGTTGCGATGGTCTTGTAATCCGGCGTATTTGATTTTGCCGGACCCCTGGCGTTTTTGCCTATCTTCCCATCGAAAACAACGAAGATACTCTCCGATGCTTCCAGGTGCAGCGGGATAAGAGTTCGCCCGTCTTTCTGACTGAAGGCTGCCGCTTCGATAATGGTTCCGTCCACCGCATCCCACAGCGAGGGCTTTCGGCCGGCGAGGCGAAGTGACGCTGTAAAATCAACCGGTTTGTTTGACGTGTTTGCCAGGAAATATATATCTGTTTTTTTGCCGGCCCTGTGCTTATAGACGATACCGCCTTCATTGTTTATACCGATCCTGCCGCCCCCCGCTGCGGAGCAGCGAAGTTTATCGTCGCTGATAACCTTGACATCCTGCTCTATGCCGTTGCCGGCGAGAACATCGTCGAGACTAACACCATCGTAAACATATCCCTTCCCGTATTTATGCGTCTTGACATCCTTCCCGTCAACATCTCCCCAAACCTTCTCGGCGATATTACGAAGGTTTTCATCGCACGCCGGGTAGTTTTCCAGCGAAGGACTAACCGAAGGTTTAGGACCGATGACCGTTGCCCCTTTGCCTACAAGCCGTTTGAGCGCCCCGGCAACTTCCGGGCGCATCACCTTTTGCTTTGGTAATACCAGAACCGCATACGATGGGCCGTTCTTTACGACAATCCTGCCGTCTTTAACGCTCGTACGATTGATCAAAACATCGGAGTTAATATAATCATAGTCATAGCCATCCGGCAGTCCCGGATCGCGAGGTCCTGTCATCGCCGGGGCATTTTCACCGATGTAATAGGCAACATCCATCGCGGGAAGGCCCGCTTTGAGCAGCACTGTGCTGCGGCGGGTATAATCGATAAACGCTTTGGACTGTTCGAACCAGGTATTATGCCGGTTGAACGCGGTACCGAACCACTGAATAATTCCCGGCACCTTTTCATCCGGCTGATGAATATAGACATGCAGGATCAGGTGGTTGACGCCGGCAGCATAAGACCAGTCGCACCAGTTCTTAAGCGATGCCAGGGAGAACTTAAAATTCACATTTGCTGTAAAAGCCTCTGCATAGACACTTTTCTTGGCATAGGTGTGGGCGCAACTCGCCGCCGCCCGGCATTCGACATTATTGAGCGGATTATTATTTGCCCAGAACTCGGCACCGACCTGATTGGTCTGCGAACCATACAACAAAAATTCCGACGGAAACCCCCAGTGACCATAGTTCTCCAGCCAAACTGTCAAACCGTTCTTGTTACAAACCTGGCGCAAGCCGCCGACATAATCATAAGCGATCGATTCGACGATCAACCGCCGCATATCCCACAGAAAACGCGTTGAGACCTCAGGACTGTCAACAACACGCCCGGTCAGAACAGGCATAAAACGCTCAGGCGAATAACCGAACCTGCCCTCGAACTTTTCAACAAATCCATCCGTCCAGTTCTGGGGACCCGTCTCATAGCTGTCGGCGATAACATACTTAAACGCCTTTCTATCCTTCGCCGGTGTCCTCCGCAGAAACTCGCCCACCATCCCATCGAACAGACTGCGAACATGCTCTTTGCTCATCTTGTCAACCTCAAGACCGCGACTTTCCGGGCTGCTGGGA
>QNBT01000013.1 GCA_003644205.1 Planctomycetota bacterium
AAACACAGAAAAACCTACATTGATGTCGCAAACTTTTTCTGATAAACTCGTAACCATTGTAAACCTCTTTGGCTTAATAAACGAGGCCAAAGCCAGAGAGGTTACATATAATTTCGGCCAGAGGGGGTCAAAAGTATTAACGTTCGACTAAAAGCACAAAAAAACAGTCGCGCGGAGAAGTTGCATTGTGCGCATACTTCGAAAAAACATGACGGTGCCATTAGGGTCTGCCCCCTTTAATTTTGCCCCATCTGGCCATCTGGCTGAGCCCGATAGATTTTATAAACATGTACGTCCGTGAATTTCTCGGACTCCAACAATGTAGCAACCTCTTCAGCAGTGTAGCCGACACTGCACTGATCGCCAAAATCAACAACGTACAGTCCAACATACTTATCTGAGTTATCAACTTTAGGTAATTTCATGGTATGCTTGTCTTGCGTACATTAAAAATTATCCCACCCACCCGCATCCACCTTACCAAACCCAGTATAGATGCTATTAAAAAACCTCTATACTTTTCGCGTATGTTTCTTGGCAAAAACACTCCTGCACCGCGTCTCCGCCGACATAGCCAGGCTTTAGCGTACATAAATATAGACATCATCATCTGCATCAAGCCCTGGCACATCAATACTTTTTCGAATCCTCGTCGTTGTGCATCTCTTCTGAATATCACTTGAATAAATTTTTCAAACGCTCCCAGAATCTCTGGAGATACTTTTTGGTGCCTATCCCTATACCGGCAATGCGCCCCTGAACGCGATCTGTCCACATTCTTTCTATGTGCATTTTCTTGTCCATTTTCATTTCTCCTGTTAACAAGAATACCAGTACATTCACCAAAAACACGAACCTGTTACTGATTTGGCTCGTCAGGCAACTGCTCCTGTTCAATGACGGTCTCCTCTTCACCAATAGGAAGCTCCAAAATCGGTTCTTCTGACGACTCCATGCCTTCTTCTGAGGAAACTTCCGCCTGTTCTGTTTCGCTTTGTTTATCTTTGCATCCTGCTAATTCAAAGGTAAGACATGCGAGCAATAAGATTGTCAATAATAACTTCGTAAGTTTTTCCTGTTTCATTTTTTGGACCTCCTAAACCTTTACCGTTCATTTAACCTGAATATCTATATTCACTTCTGCAGGCAGTGTGATAGCTTGCCTGCAGGAAGACAACGACTGGTTTAAACAATCCGCCGGGGGCAAGGGTATGCTCTGATACCTTGCCCCTTTTGCTTCTTTTTTACTTTCTGCAGCCTTTCTTCTGTGGCTTGGTAACTTGTGCTTTTTGGGCGGCATCCTTTTTCAAGCCTTTGCCGCTTGCAGCTATTTATTTCTGTTACGAATAGAAAAATTATTTTGTTTATTTTACCTGAGCCAAATTGCCTGTTTTTTTACTCAATGACTTTTCATAACTATACATATAGCTGCTCGTTGTGGCAGGTTGTTTACCAAAGGTTTTTTGGCTCATATAGCTGTCTTCAGACAAAATGGCCGCTTCTTTTTTATCGAAAACTGTATCCCGGAAAAGCCCCCAGTAGGCTCTGCCTGCTGATGACCATGTCATGTCCCGTCCTCTTGTATATGCGCGGCTGCGAATTGCCCGGTATTCCTCTGGATTCTGCTTAAGATGAAGAATTGTTTTAGCGATAGCTTCAGGGTCATTGAACGGCACGAGTCGGCCGCAGCCATCAGCCAACAGTTCCTTGGCACACCAGTATGGGGTCGACACAACGACTCTTCCCGTACCCAGTGCAAACGCCAGGGTTCCGCTGGAAATCTGCTTCTCGGACAAATATGGAGTTACATAGAAATCGGCCATTTGCAGGAATCTGTACAACTCTCCGTCATCGACAAACTCGTTGACGAATGTAACATTATTCTGAAGCTCAAGATCCTTGACCATTTGTTCTAATTGCCAGCGGTAAGATTCTCCTTCTTTCTTGAGCACATTAGGATGCGTAGCCCCAAGTACTATGTACAGGGCATCAGGTATATCTTTGACAATCTGGGTCATGCTCTTGAGCATTACCTCGATTCCCTTGTTCGGCCCCAACAGCCCAAAGGTTAGAATAGTGGTTCGTTCCTCAAGTCCCGCCATCCGTTTAAACGGCAGTGTCCTGGAAAAAGGCAGATCTGGAATCCCATGAGGAATTATCGTTATCCTCTCTTGGGGAATTCCGTAGACCTGCCGTAATATCTGACAACCATATTTACTCATAACAACAGTCTTTTTACTCAGATTAGCAAGTCGGCGAATCATTCGATATTGTTGATCCGACGGTTCGAGCAAAATGGTATGCAAGGTAGTAACCAGAGGAACATTAAGCCGGTCGAGGAAAAAATCAAGATATTCACCTGCCGTGCTGGGGCATCCAAATAATCCAAATTCATGTTGAAGACAAACCAGTTCTGCGCCAATCTCTTCAAGATAGTCAGCGGCTAAAATGTAATCATTTTTATTGTCATAACGGATGTCGAATTCCACTGGTTCAGTGTAGCACAACTTCTCAGAATTTGTCATCGCCAGAACAAGGGGGGCCACCTGTCCATTAGAAGCATTTGAAACATTTTCTATCAAGTCTGAAGTAAACGTAGCTATCCCACATCGTCGAGGCGGATATGAAGAAAGAAACGCAATCCTTACGTGCGACATAATATACCCCTTTCTGCTCAGTTAAAATACATGCGGTCATCCTGGTTGCTATGGTAGGTATTGCCCCTTTGAACGGGCCTGCGGCTTGAAACGATTCCGTTGCAGCAACTGTTGGTTAAACAGCCTTATCCCTGCTCGTTTATTTTTGAGCAGGAATCAAACTTGCTCATTGTACACATGCTGTTTACAATAAAAACACAACATCCTCAAAAACCACAGTTCCGTCAAATTGGCAGCCCTCACCTTCAGGTTACCAAGACAACCGTTCTATGATTTTCAATTTCTCTGCATTTTTAATGTTTGGTTTACAACGTGCAAATTGCGTGCCAAAAGGAGCGCTCGGCCTAAGTTTAATAATGAAAATAAGTTACGGAAACCATACCAGCAAAGAATTGGTCCGAAAATATGTCAAATTGACAGTTTCCCTGCCAGCATTATAAAAATCGTACTATGTAAAAGCGCAGAAACGGTCAGCTTTCTTTTGATGTTTGAGCCGCTCCAGATTAGCTCCGCGTGTGTGAAGGCCCTTTATCATTGACGGCAGATGGGACGGGTTTTCTGCCAATAGTTCGAGGTTTTTCAATCTCCGTTATGATCCTACCTGCTCGGAAGATTGTGACCGTACCAGTCGATTCGCTCACTGTCACCGCAATAGAGTCGGTAACAGAGGTGATACCGGCAGCCGCATGGTGGCGAGCTCCGAGGCCTCGCGGCAAGTCGAATTCACCCTGACCGGCTGTTTTCAGATAAGCGCCACACGTCTCAATTAGGCCGTCGCCCCTAATAATAAATGCCCCGTCAAGGCCCGAGAGCTCTTTGACCGTTTGCTCAAGGGACTCATCGAGAATGTTGCGCTGTTCTTCCGGATACCCACGAAAAGGATTGAGTATCATCTGGCGGGTTAGAGGCAAGACCCTATCCGCATCTCCTACCACAAACAATGCTCCAACAGGCTTACCTTCACGTCCTTCCTTTCCAAGTTCGGAAGCCAAATCAATTACCCGCTCCACGATCTCCGGCAATATGTGAGAAGGGGGAACATGGTCTGCGTCAACTGAAGCATACATTTCGTATTCACGGCCAACCTCCGTAACAATGATCGTATCAAGGCTTCCGCTGGCTGCTATTCCCGACAGAAATACTATCTTGTCGCCACGTTTAACTAATCCTCGCGAAAGAGCCAGAAAAACTGCAATTTTTACCTGCCCAAGTCGTGTAAGGGGAACATTAGGCACCCTAAGAAACCTGGTATTGCGATTTTCCTGCAATTTGTCTTCTTCGATTGTCTTAGTAACATAATATACCTTTTGCTTCAGATTCTCCGGTAGAGAAATTGGATTACCATCCAAAGCGTCAACATAGACAAAGATAGCGGTTGCACTGCACGATTGGGCAATTCCGCCAATGTGTTCAAGGAGGCTGTCTGTTATGGTTTGGGCGGAGCGAGCTTGAGCCTGTATTGTCTCAAGTTCATGACGCATTTTTGTTCTCTTGTCTTTATCGGTCATTTAGTCTCTCGGAACAAAGATCATTATTCTTTAACTTTGCCGACTTTCCCTGAGTAACTGGTATTTTCATTTTAACCTTATCCTGAGGAGGGAATTAGGGGCCAGACACTAATGGCACTGTCATTTTTTTCGTCCTCTCTTGATCCAAAACCGGATATTTAGACCGTAAAACCACACTGATTATAATAAAAGCACGTCCTATAAGCGGCTGTCCCAATGCTGTTTTTTCGCTTATAATTACGGTATGATTTATATCTGGCTTTCATAGTTTCTTAATTCTCCGTTTAATTCTCTCTTTTTTAGAGGTTCAAGACACGGTGGAGGACGGTTGCCCTGTTGATAAACCCTATGCCCTGCCCCTGACGGCAAATATAAACCTGGGGATACTTTTTGACCGAGAGCAGAAAAATCGCCTCCAGGAGGGTGGCATCTTCGTCCAGCACGGCAAAATCTTCAGACATAATCTCTGAAGCTATTGTATCGGCCACCTCCAGAAAATATTTTCGAAACGGGTCAAAATCTTCAACTGCCGGGACACTGTGCAGTTGAGTCATATACTCAGGGATTCCTCTGGACAGGAGCAGGTCGCAGCTAATTTCACCTATGAGCTTTCCATGCTCATCAACAACAGGTACGGCATTGAGCTGGTGCTTCTGCATTATTCGTGTTATCTTTTGTACGGGCATATCCGGATGAACCGTTACCGGCAAAGGTTTCATTAAGTTGCCGGCTGTAATCGGGGCACTTATGTTAATATCCCGCTTGCAGATATACTGATAAATCTTTTCCGGTTCTTTTTCATGCAGAAATAATTCCCTGACAGACTCGTCAATCAGCAATGTCATAAAGCTGGATATGATTTTAATAGCCAGACTTGGTTTTTCCCGGGGGGTGAGCACCATACAGACCAAATCGACCGGTTTGTTGTCAACAGAACCGTACTCAATTCCCTCCTGCAGGGTGGCCAAAGCTGCGAAGGGACGCTTCAGGCCCGGAATCCTTGCATGGGGGAAACCAACACCTGCGCCAAGGCCGGTCGAAATCTCTTTTTCCCGGTTGATAATTTCTGTGCCGAACTGCGAACTGACCTCTTGGGGCACTTCGGAATAGGCGGGGGTTTTTTTGACAGCCTCCAGCATCAGTTCAAATAACTGCCATTTGTCTCTTACAGCAAGATGCGTAAGGATTTGTTCGGGGCCGAAAAGATGGGAAAGCTTCATCCGGTTTCCTTTCTTTTAACGTACTTCACTGCTATCGTTTATCGACCTTTATTTAATTGATACCCTTTCCAAAACACAAGTTTATTCTGTTTCCTTTTTAGCCGGCCTTTGTCTGCGAACGACCTCCTTGTCTATCAATTTTTGTATCCTCGCTCTATCGAGAATGCCGATTGGTGTATTGCTGTTATCGTTTTTTACTACGGGCATTTGGTCGATATTGAGTTCGCTCATCTGGTCAATGACATCTTTCAACGGCATGGTGGCAAGGGCTCTATCCTTAACAGGGCTCATAATATCAGAGGCCACAAGCCAAGTCCATGAATCCTGGTTGACAAGAACATCTTTCAGGCTTTCCAGTGATATTACACCTATAATACTATCGTGTCTATCTACGACAGGATAGACAAGATAATCGCGTTCCATAAATGTCTGTGCGGCCTTGATTAACGGCTCGTTTTCCTGAATAAGGACAACCCCTGTTTCCATGACATCGGCCACGGTCCAGGAGTCTATAACATCCTCCCTGGTTATGTTGCGACCGGCCTCTCCACTGAGTTTTATTGCCACTTTGACCATTGGCGGCCCGGCTAACTGGACAATGAAAGTAGTAGCGGCGACAGCAAAAATGATTACATCTCCGAGGGCCAAATCCTCACTCAGCATAATTTGCGCCAGGTGCTGGCTCGCCATAATCGAAAGACCGATTGCAACGCCGCCCTGTGCAAACAGTCCGAGACCAAGATATCGCCTCACGACCGGCGGGCTGTGGGTACATCGTGCCCCGATGTATGCCCCCAACATCTTGCCTGCACTTCGGCCGACAACATAAATGATAACAATACCCCAGAGCCAACCGGGCATTTGAGATATGCTCAACCTAGCACCGGCAAGTACAAAAAATAAAACATATATGGGAACGGAAAAACTGCGAATAAGCTTAAAGAAATCTTTGCTTCTTCGAGGCAGCATATTAACCAGAACGCAGCCTAACGTCATGGATGAAAGTATCACATCTATATTCAGATAGACAACCACGCTAATCAACAGCAGAATTAACCCGACCGCAAAGGCCAGTTCCCGCTCCGGCTGGTGAACTCGCTGTAGAAGTAACCGTAAAATCAGGGCGCATATCAAACCTAAAAGTACCGCGCCGAAAAGACTCAAAGCAACTTTACCAACTTCGGCAATAATCGAACCTGAACCGCCTGTCAATATCTCTGCGGCACCTGTTCCAAGACCGTAAAGCGTCATAGCCAGCGCGTCATCGAGAGCAACAATGGCGGTAAGCGATGTGGTAAGTACACCCAGGGCACGGTATTCCCATAGCACATCAATGGTTGAAGCCGGGTCCGTAGCCGAAGCGATGGCACCAAACACAATACCGGCCGCAAGTGCGGCCGGGCCGTTGTGGAAGATGTGATATATAAACAAGGCTGTAAAAATCCCAACAAGCAGAAATGCCCCCAGACCTTCTCCAAGCAGGATTGCAAAGAACTGCTTGGCATATTTTCTGAAACTTTCAGCTTTAAGTTCACCGCCCACCAAAAAGCCGATAATGCCGAGTGCAAAGAGGGTAAAAGGCCGGAGAGTTGTAACAGCCGAATGATTGACCAGTTTTAAGCCGCTCTCACCTACAATCAGGCCTATTGCTATATAGCCTACTACCTGAGGTATGCGAAGTCTTTGAAAAAACGATGCACCTATCAGACCCCCAAAGATACTGACACCTAAAATGAAAAGGATGCTGAAGTTTATGTTATCCACGGAATTATTTATCCTTTTGTGCTATTATACGATAAGCCGTCTTGGTATCAGGAGCATCTATCAGTGCATTGCGCAGTCGCTCGTCCTTCAGTTTCGAGCTGACGTATGCCAGGAGCCTGAGATATTCGGTGTGCTGGTCTTTACCGGCTGCAATCATGAAGATGAGCCGAACAGGCCCCTGGTCTAATGATTCGTAATCCGTAATCGGGTTGCGGCAAATCCCGACACACATCACGGGGCTTTCAACGGAATCTAAACGGACATGAGGTACGCCGATACCCATTCCAATACCGGTGCTCATCAACTGCTCTCGATGAAAAATCCCTTCAGCCAGCTCCAGTGGTTCCTTGACCTGTGGTGCACGGGCAAGACAGTCAATCAATGCCTTAAGTGCAACCCTCTTTTTTGAGGATTTCAGAATCAGCACACGGCTTTCGTCCAGAACGGTGGATAAGTCAAAGTCAAAAGACATTTTTACTTCACACACTCAATAAGTATTTCGCTACCTTCAAAAGCAAATCTCTTCGTCGGCAACAGTACCTCTTTCTCGCAAAACGTCAATAAGTTTTATTACGTCCTCACTACACTCACACCTGAATTGTTGTTAAAAATAAACGAATTATTTTACCTTACCGGCCTGTGCCGGATATGCAAGAATTTTTCCCGGCCCCCGCAACCATGCAACCATAAAAGTACGCCGTTCTCAAACAACTTTGTGCTTGCAAACACCTGCTATCCTGCGAATATCGCCGAGCCGATTCGCAGTATCGTCGCGCCTTCCTCAACGGCGATCTCATAATCCTGGCTCATCCCCATACTAAGCTGCGAAAATTCCGCCCCAACAAGGCCCTGGCCCTTGATTTCCTCAAACAATTCTTTTGCTCGCACGAAACACGTCCGCACAACATCTTTGTTTCTTGTCAGGGGCGCCATCGTCATCAGCCCTGTCAGCCGAAGGTTCTCCATACTTACAAACTGCTCGGCAAGGTGGGTTGCCGCCCCGACAGGGATACCGTATTTTTGCGGCTCACCGGAACAATTGACCTGCAGAAGTATATCCGGCTTGATGCCCAGCTTGCCTCCCATAGTGTTGATTTCTTCGGCAAGGCGCAACGTGTCCACCGAATGTATTATCGATGAAACCTTCAAAACTCCCCTGACTTTGTTCCGCTGCAAATGCCCGATCATGTGCCAGTTGACCTTGCCGGGTCCGGCATTTTTGCTGTTACCTTCACCCAGAAATTCCGATATCTCTTGCGCTACTTGCTTCAATCGCTGAACACGGTTTTCGCCGAGTTCCGTGTATCCCAATTCGATGACCTCTTTGACACTTGCCAGCGGGGCCGTCTTGGTCACCACCACCAGTTTGACCTTGCCGGCATCTCTGCCGGTGCGTGCGCACGCACAAGCAATATTCTCCTCTATTTGTTTCAATCTGTCGGATATCTTTGACATGGAGCACATTATAAATAAAAACGTCTCTTTGCCAACAGACAAACTCACCAGTTTTATTGCCGCCCGAATCACCTAAGGCAGGAATTTCGACGGGTTCTTCAGTTTTGCAGGCAAATACTTATTGACGACAAAATCCAGGCCGTGTTTGGCGAACGCCTGCTGCTCCACACGCACCCCCATCTTCAGCATCTGGTTTATAGCTAATTGCCACGATTTGTGGTGCTTGACAAACGGGTCGTTTTTCAGAGCGTCTTTTGCGCGTTTAATATCAACTTCCTTGAGAGGGTGTGTCGGCAGCTTGTAATCTATAACATCCTGCGGCGTAACCCCCAGGAACGAAACCTTAGGCACACAAAAATACTGATTCAGATGCGCCGCGTTGCCCGAGCCGACCTTCAGTGTTCGGTAGATATTAAAGTATCCGTAGGGGTCGCCGTCAACAAAAGCATAAACCGAAATCTTAAGCGAATCACTCAGTCTGCGGATGAACCTGCGACAGGCGCGGGTCGGAACACCACCCATGCTAATGAGGATACAATTTTTCCTGTCCCAGTAGTCGTACTTGACCAGACGTTGAAACATCCCGGCTGTTTCAATTGCCAGTATGAATTTCGCCTTGCTCTGGAACTTTAAGTTTTCCACATCTGTTGGAATTGAATATGCACCGGACCCGAATTTGGTACAATCTATCCGGAGCCTTTTTCCTTTTGAGTCGGTATCGATAACAACCAGCTTGCCGGCCACGTCGCCACCCTTTTCCTCCGGCACAAACTTCAACTGTTCCCGGTTGACACCAAACATCGCCTCAACGTCGTCCATTATCGTGTCCGACTCGGTCTGCTCGGAAAAACCCGCCTTGCCCCAGTTCTTTGAAATGTAGTATGCCTCCCGCTTAGTCGCCATATCATCCGTTTCGATAAGCTCTTTCGAAAGCGACATCATCTTGAGGGTCTGGGCAAAGCTCTTGACCGTGCTGACCGTCAGCGTTCGTTTCTTGACCTTATTTAACATTTCGAAGTAGCCTTTCCGGACGTGATACCTTACATTAGAAAGCGACCGGACCGGCGCAGTCATTGTGGGTTTTTGGCTCTTCAATATCTTGTTATACACATCCCTGGCGTTTTCCTTGATTCTGTCCGCCACCGATATTTTTTTAGCTCTTACCATTTGAATCTCCGAAAAAACAAAGGTGTTTAGGCACTATTCTGCTAAATCTAAGTTAAACGTCTTCTTTGGTCAAGGAATATTAAGCGGAACCACCCAAAGGCAGTTCTGCTGTAAAGAGGGCATCGCTTTTATTTCTCCTCGCATCGGACTCGAAAAAAAACGTCCGAAAAAAACCCAATCAAAAAAAAATTTAGAATTTAGCACGTTTTAGGGTTGACTTTTAATCGTTTTGCCGATATATTAGGTACTATTGACTGTGATGCTGCTCCATGTAGCTTGTCTATAAGCCTCGGCGAGGCTACGTGGGTTACCGTTTCCCCCCCCAGACGGCCCCACCACCTCGCCATTTTTACGCGCTTACCTTTCCTGTCTATCTTAACGTCATCTTTCCTGCGCACACTCAGGCGATAAGAACCTCTTGGTTAATCACCCCTGGAAAGAACGATACAAGACAAACTAACCTGACTCCCAAATCAAAGGCTATTCGCCGCGAACTTGTACAATCACCTTTCTGCTCCTCGGCCCGTCAAACTCACAGAAGTATATCCCCTGCCATGTCCCTAACACAGCTTGGGCATCTCTTATCAGGATTTGTTCACTGCAACCTATCAAGGAGCTTTTGGTGTGGGCGTCGCTGTTGCCCTCGGCGTGCCGGTAGCCTTGGCGCCTTTGAGGAATCAGCTCTTCGAGCGTAAGCAGCATATCATGCGCGACGCTCGGGTCGGCATTTTCGTTAATCGTTATCGCAGCAGTTGTGTGCGGGCAATAGACCACCGCCTCACCTGAACCGATGCCACTGGCGCGAATCAACCCGACCACTTTGCCTGTTATGTCAATCATCTCACACCTTCTTTTGCTGCCGAGGCCGACAACTTCATTAACAACCTTCATATCATCTCCTTGCACTTCTCCGGTTCCAAATACGAATATTGCCGTTCCCACCCTCCGTTTTTTGCCTTATGCCCTTATGATGCTATTATACGCGTCTCCTAACCGATTTACAGCAATATTTCTGCACCGGTGACGGCTCTTGGTTATGGGACGCACATTACAGGACCTGCTGTGCGATTCGTGACTATCGCTGATTCCGATTTAATGTCTGCACGGTTCCACTAAGACTCATTGGCCGTCAACCTATCGTGCTTATTTGCCGATAGAACCCCGGAGGCGAAAACCCGCGGTGGTATTGGGCACAAATAGTTTCGCGAATGTACATCTCGCCCGCCACCAATACGGGCCGATTAAAAACCGAGGAAAACCTCATGGGAGCCAAGAACCCATCTGGCAACTTTAGCCGCACGGAGACACTGGAGCGGTCAGGAGATCGCCCGATAAATTCTACCCGCCTCTGGGTGCGGGTGGCCGATGTGATGCAAGAAGATGTCGTCACTATTCGCCCTGACGAAACTTTGGTAACGGCCACAAAGATAATGGCGGAAAAGAATGTTTCTTCGATTGTAGTTGTTAACAATTCCAAAGTCATAGGAATACTCACTAAAGCTGATCTCCTCAAAAAGGTTATGCCAGCCAATATCCCCGCTGAAGAGTTGAAGATATCGCAGATAATGTCGGCGCCTGTGGAGGTTATATCACCCGACCTGTTTGTTCTTGATGCCGGCAATATCATGAAGACCAAAAACATCAAGCGCCTCCCTGTTGTTGCCCAAGGTCAATTAGTCGGGATTGTAACTCAGACAGACATCTTCCTGGCAATGGAGCGTAAATGCGCCCGGCACAAGCCCGGCCCCAAGATAATCCCCAAGATAGTCAAGAGGTGGTACAGGACCGAGGCTGCTTACAGAAAGGCCGCCCAAGCCTGGCAGCAGCATGAGTCCTTAGACACTGTTACAAAACATCTGCGCAATGCTGTCAATGAGGCGCTGGCAGTGCTCAAAATCGTCGGCGAACCAAACTTACAATTCAGCGAAGTTCAGAGCCTGTTCAATCTGTTGGACTCATCAAAGATTACCGCAAAAGAGGCCCTCGACCAAACCCGCAATGTCCTCAACTTTCTTGGCAACCATGCCCCCCCCGAAGCAGGCTTGTGGTATATCGAGCCCAGGGCCGACGATACTTAAAATCTCATCGCAATTTTGCTTTTCTCATCTGCCGTCCTCCTTTATAATATCTGCCTGTAGATAATAGCAACCGAAAATTGGTTCTAAGGAGTATGGTTATGGCTTTCACACTTGCAATTGGCCAAAAGGCGCCGAACTTTTCACTATCTGCCACCGATGACAACACTTATTCATTGGCCGATTTTGCCGATGCGAAAGTGCTGGTTATTTTCTTCACATGCAACCACTGCCCGTATGTGACAGGCTCGGACGAAGCGACCCGCAAGACCGTCGAAAAATTCACGCCCCGCGGTGTAACCTTTGTCGCTATCAACTCCAACAGCCCCAATACCTACGAGGAAGACTCCTTCGACAACATGGTCAAGCGCATGGCCGAGTACAATTTCCCCTGGCTGTATTTGTATGACGCCACGCAGGATATCGCCCGTGCATACGGGGCGCTTCGGACTCCTCACTTCTATGTATTCGACGACCAACGCAAGCTCGTCTATACCGGCCGGGCCGTTGATAATCCCCGCGATACAAGCAAGATGACGGTTAACGACCTTGAAAACGCCCTCGAAGAACACCTTGCAGGCAAACCCATAACTACACCCGTGACCAATCCCATCGGCTGTAATGTAAAATGGGAAGGCAAAGACCCACACTGGATGCCGGCAGACGCCTGCGACCTGGTATAAGATTCGAGATAGGATTAACGCGATTATTTGATGTTTTTTATAACATTTTTAGGCTACTTCAGTTGATATACCCGCAACGGTCGATATGGATATTGTCCAGTTAGCCGACATACGCTTAGGCTCAGTAGGCAGTGACTTCCTCGTGCCTGTTGTCGAAAAGACAAACTCTCTTAATCCTGATGTCGTGGTCATAACCGGCGACCTCGGCGGTGAGAAATGCGGTTCGGCTGTGGTGTGTAGCTATTTTTTGCAGCGGATTTGCACGCTTTTTGCGTGTGCGTCGAGGCCCTCGACCATAGCTAATCGAATAATATCATCGGCACTTGCTTCCAACTGCTGTTTGCTGTATTCGATAATACTCGTGGACTTGACGAAATCGTTGGCGCTTAGGGCGCTAAAGAATTTCGCCGTCATCCCCGTCGGCAGTGTGTGGCTCGGTCCCGCCCAGTAATCGCCAACCGCCACCGGCGAATACTCACCGATAAATATCGCACCGGCATTTTCTATTCTTTTAGCTATCCGGCCGCTCTTGTCGCCGCACTGAATCTGCAGGTGCTCAGCTGCGAAATCATTTGCACATTTCACAGCGCCATCGATATTTTCAAAGACGACAATCCCACCAAATTTTTTCAGGCAGAGGTCCGTTTCTTCCGCTCGGTCTAATTGTACGACTTGTTTTTCAAGTTCACCAAGGACTTTTTCGGCAAGCTTTTGTGAAGCAGTAAACAGGATTGCGCTCCCTGGAGCATGTTCGGCTTGGCTAAGCATATCAGCAGCCAGAAATGCGGGATTTGCGCTGTCATCGGCTATTATCAAGACCTCGCTCGGGCCGGCGACCGAATCAATATCAACTAATCCGAGTACCTCTCGTTTTGCCATTGAAACCCATTGGTTTCCCGGGCCTACGATTTTATAAACTTTTTTAATTGTAGCAGTACCCTGTGCAAGCGCAGCCACCGCCTGGGCACCGCCGATGCGATAAACTTCTTCAATCCCCAGTTCATGACAAACTGCAAGTATTACAGGATGAACGGTGTCTTTGCCTCGCGGCGGAGAGACTACAACAATTTCCTCAACTCCTGCTACTTGCGCGGGAACCGCTGTCATTATCACAGTAGAGGGAAGCGGGGCTGATGCACCCGGTATACAAATCCCAACTCGGTTTATAGGGGTATATTTGACCTTCCCGGAAATGCTTTTGCCGACGAAGATTTTCCCCTGGTATCCTCTTACATTATCAATTGCCTGACGAATAGTGCGCAAGAGCTTGTTATCAATCTTATCGTGAGCTTTTTTTAATTCTTTACCACCGACCCGAAACTGTTCCGGGGACAGTTTAACGCCGTCGAACTTTAATGTGTACTCGGCTACTGCTTCATCCCCTTTTTCAAAAACATCCTGCATTATCTGTCGCAGAGACTGGTGGTCCTTTGAATAAAGCTTAAATCTTGTTGTGTGCACTATCGCGAAACGCAACGCCTTCAATCTCTTGTCAAAATCTGATTGCTTATGTGAAATCAGGATCTGGTTGAAATTGTCGCTCAAGATAATTCCTTTATCTTGCGAAGTTTCCGTGACTATATGTTCTTACCGCCCGCTGCAGCAGCATGTAGAATTCGCCCTTGTATTTGGTTATCCTGCCGGCTGCCCGGTATCTTTGCCGATACGGAGAACGGGCCAAATTTGCCTCCGTCCGCTCCAAAACCTCACACCACAAAAGTCGAAATGACACACCTTCGGCGTTTCTGCCGAGGCCGTCGAGCTTAAAAGACCTGCCCTTCTCATCTGAAACCACAAATCCCGTCCGGTCGGCCAACATCATATCGCCTTCGATATCCAGCTTCTTCAGCTTTGCAAGATTCACCATCCGTTTGGGCTTGAGCATCGCCATCACATCAGCCGGCAGGATAGAATCTTCCGGCTCCTCATCCGTTGCAGGGGCATGCTCAGCTTCTTCCTCACTCTCGGTTTCATCCGGCTGGTGGCGAACACCACCCATCGGAATAAAGTACCACGCAAATAGAAAATTCTTATCGAAGAACTCTTTATGGTCTGACACTTCCTCACCCTCACCGGTGTTCAGACTATACCTGTTGCTGTACCTTGTTACAATTGCCCATAATCTCACATCGGCACTGCTTTGGCCCTGCTCAATCAGCGCCGTCATTTGCTCAAGAGTACCCGAAGGCAAAAGTTCTGTCTTTTGGCCCGCCTTGACAACGCCCCTGCCGTCGCTTATATCAACATCAGCCGCGAAGAACCACCTGTCTTTGTCTTCAGGGTCCCTCGTAACCGTGCCTTCTACACCATCAAGCACAAAGCCTTCTATGATAAACCCAAAGGCCTCTGCCTGTTCGACCTGTATATCCTGTTCCGCGCCGAAAACCATGCCCCAGGCCAGACTCAGTGTCAGGATAACTGCTGTTTTAACTTTCATCTACGAATCCACACAAAAACTCCACCATCTGCTCCGCTCCCTCGGCGACTTTTACGCACCTGCTGCACGCCGGGTCTATTTGGTCAATCAACTCTGTCAACGGCCTCCAGAACCGGCCCACTATTATAATCGGTTTGTCCGCCGGTAAAAAGCCCTTGTTCTTAAACTCCCACACGTATGCCAATTCAAGCAGCGTCCCTGTCCCACCCGCTAATACTACGTATGCATCGCCAAGTTCCACCAGTTTCTCTAACCGTCGGTTTAATGACTCAGTTACAACCTCATTCGTTACATATTCATTCGCCCCGCCGGGCCCAAAAGCCGAGCATGTTACTCCAACAATTTCCCCTCCCGCCTCTTTTGCCCCTTTTGCTGCCGCCAACATCGTACCGGCGTATCCGCCGTTGGCAACGACAAAACCCTTCTCCGCCAAGGTCTTACCCACTTCATAAGCAAGTTGAAAAACTTCATCACCTGGCTGTGCCTTGCCCGTTCCGAATACGGCTATTGTCTTTTTGCGCCCTGGCATTATCCACCCGCCCCGCTGCCGATATAGTTGAGCAGCCCTGGCGCCAACAGTATCTCTCTTTCGCGACGGGAAAGTTTGAGTTTTCCGGCAAATTCAAAACCGCCCGTCTTATTGGTGATTGTAACTTCATCGGCCTGCTTAATAGCCACTAAGAGATTGTCAATCTCAATCTCGTCATCCGCTCCTATCCGGTCATAATCACTCGCTTCGGCAAACTCCACCGGCACAATAGCAAAATTAATCAGGTTCGCCTTGTGAATCCGCTCAATGCTTTTTGCAATAACCGCCCGAACACCAAGATACATCGGACAAAGTGCAGCGTGCTCCCTGCTGGAGCCTTGCCCATAACTTTCGCCCGCGACTACCACACCGGTAACACCTTCAGCCTTGAGCGCAAGGGCCCGCTCGGCAAAAGTGGCCTTTGCCGGCTCGTTGAAGCAGTTAAACACCACCCTGGCATATTCCGGTACATTGGAGCGGTACTTCAAGAATGCGCCGGCCGGCATAATATGGTCCGTTGTTACCTTGTCGCCGCACTTAATCAAGACTCTGCCGATAAGTTTATCGGGTAATCGCGGCGGCCTGTCGGGCACTACGATTGTCGAACCGCGAATCACTTTGGCCTTGGCGGCCTCGGCCTCGCTAAGAGGCTCAACTATCATACTGTCGTCAACCAGAAATCGGCCCGGCGGCTCAATCTTCGGATACTTTATACCCATCACGCTCTTTAGCATCCTCGGATCTGTTATCTGCCCCATAATCGCCGATGCCACCGCTGTCTGGGGACTTACCAGGTACACCTGGTCGTTTGGCGTACCGCTTCTGCCGGCGAAGTTTCTGTTAAACGTTCGCAGGCTCACCACGCCCTCAGCCGGCGAGAAGCCCTGCCCGATGCACGGCCCGCAACCGCTTTCGAGAATCCTCGCACCAGCCGAGATAATATCTGCAAGGGCGCCGTTCTTCGCTAACATATTCAGCACGCCCCTGCTCCCCGGAGCCACCGCCAGTTCCACCATCGGGTCTATTCGCCTGCCCTTGAGCACCGCTGCTGCCATCATCAAATCTGTGTAGCTCGAATTCGTACAACTGCCGATTACTACCTGGGCAATCTTCAGCCCGGCTATCTCGCCGACAGGCCTTATGTTATCCGGCGAAGACGGACACGCCGCCATCGGCTCCAGCGCAGAAAGGTCAATCTCTATCACGCGGTCGTACTCGGCGCCTTCATCCGCGGCCAGATACTCGTAAACATCTTCGCGTCCCTGCGCACTGAGAAACCGTCTTGTTTGTTCATCGCCGGCGAATATACTCGTTGTAACACCAAGCTCCGCCCCCATATTGGTTATGGTTGCCCGCTGCGGCACGCTCAAACTCGCTGCCCCTTCGCCGAAATACTCCACGACCCAGCCGACGTTGCCCTTCGTTGTAAGGATACTGAGCAACTTGAAAATCACATCTTTGCCTGCCACCCAGTCTTTTAGTTTGCCTTTAAGCTCCACTCCCAAAACTTTCGGGCAGGTAAGGCAAAATGCGCCTCCCGCCATCGCCGCCGCCACATCCATTCCGCCGGCGCCGATAGCAAGCATACCCATACCACCGCATGTGGGGGTATGCGAATCGCTGCCGAGCAGCGTCGCGCCGGGCCTTGCGAACCGTTCCAGATGAACCTGATGACATATACCATTGCCGGGCCGCGAATGCCAGGCCCCGGTTTTTGTCGCTGCCGTCTGAAGATACAAATGGTCGTTGTGGTTCTCCGGGCCGAACTGGCTCATATTATGGTCAACGTAACTGACCGAAAGCTCCGTTTTTACACGCCGCACACCCATCGATTCGAACAGCAAAAACGCAGTCGTACCCGTAGCATCCTGTGTAAGCGTCTGATCAATCCGAATCCCGATCGGCTCACCCGCGACAAGCTTACCGGCAACCAAATGCTTCTCAAGTATCTTATAAGCCAATGTCTTTGCCATTATAACCTTCCAGGCTCCTTCAAAAGAAAAACTTAACCGGCAAAGTTTACCACAAACTGAGTAAAAAGACAATGTGTGTTTCGACAGTAGCTTGACTTTCAAAGTCCATGGCCGTATATTCCGATATCGATTAGGTCGTCCCCAAAAACCCCGTGTGCCGGGGCAGGCAGATTATCAGAGACCGAATTGATTGCAGGATAAACAAAAATGCCAGGTATGAATTTTTTGTGTTACCTTACGGGGGACATCGCCGGGGAAAAATCCCGGTACTTTCAGTCCTTGGATGCCGTTATTCACAGCGATGAATATGAAAATCATGTTCTTTTTGAAGATAAAGTATTCATCCTGAGTTGTACCAAGTATCAATGTTATCCAACTCACTGTTTCCAGAGCGACGAGTTCTTTATCTATATTGAAGGGAAAATCTACGAAGAGGACCGCGGCACACTGGATGAGCAATTGAATCAACTTGCACACACAATGTTCAGCG
>QNBT01000014.1 GCA_003644205.1 Planctomycetota bacterium
CCTTTGAACCGCTCCAGCTTGGGTTCCTCGGCATGGACTATCAAATCAACGTTGACCACTTCCCAGCGTTTCTCAACTAACAGGTCTTTGACCATCAGGAGCAGTTCCTTGCTGTCGGCGTCCTTCCATTCGGCGTCGGTATCCGGAAACAGCGTACCTATATCGCCCTCTGATGCCGCGCCGAGGAGGGCATCTATCACGGCATGTAGCACAACGTCGCCGTCGCTGTGTCCCAATAGCCCCAACGGATACGGTACTAACACACCACCTAACATCAGGTCCCGACCGGCCACTAACCGGTGGATGTCCATCCCTATCCCTGTGCGATATTCGTAATCGGCCTCAATCACAACGTTCCTTTTGTACTCGGCACATCCGTACCCACTATCTTAACCGCCGCAGCCAACGACTGGCCCAAGCCTTTGAAAATCGCCTCGGCTATGTGGTGACTGTTTGTGCCGTACGGCACACTCACATGCAAATTAAGTTTGCCTGCGTTGGCTAAGCTCCGCAAAAACTCTTCGATACACTCAACATCAAAATCGCCTATCTTTTCAGTGTGATATTTCACATCATATACACAAAACGCCCTGCCCGACAGGTCAACCGCCACCTCCGCCTTGGCATCTTCCATCGGAAGCGTGATGCTTCCGAACCTGGCAATACCTTTCTTGTCACCGAGAGCTTCGCACAAGCAACTGCCCATACATATTCCCACATCCTCGACCGTATGATGCGCATCAACCTCAAGGTCGCCCCTTGCCTTTACCGTAAGGTCAATCTTGCCGTGCTTACTCACATGAGTCAGCATGTGGTCCAAAAAAGCGACACCGGTGTCGATTTCGTATTTGCCCTGTCCATCAAGATTCATCTCAACCACGATGTCGGTTTCTTTGGTCTTGCGCTCGATTTTAGCAGTTCTGTCCGCCATGATAAAATCCTTACTGAGAGATTATTTCTTTCAATGCACCGATTAATTTGTCGTTTTGTTCCTTCGTGCCGACGGTTATTCTCAGTTTATCCGCCATACCTTGCTGGTTAAAATATCTAACATAAATTTTTCGTTCAATAAGTTTACGATAAATCTGGCCCGCATCTTCAAGCCGGGCCAGAACAAAATTTGTATGGCTGTCTCTTACCACAAAATCCAGCTTTCTTAATTCTTCGGCCAGCCTTGTTCTCTCAGACTTGACTTTTGCAACATTCTTTTTGAAATAATCCTGGTCATTTATCGCCGCCCTCGCCGCTGCGATACTGATGGCATCGACATTATAGGAATCCTTCACTTTCATAAGGCCGGTGATAAGTTCCTGACACGCTATTCCGTATCCGAACCTCAGCCCGGCCAACGAATACCCTTTGCTCATCGACCGAAGAATTATCACGTTGTCAAAGTCCTTCACCAGCCCTACACAGTCGGCCTCGGCAAAGTCCACATATGCCTCATCAATCAACAGAATACTCTTTCCTTCGAGCTTCTTTGCTAATCGGCCCAACTCTTCGGGGTGGATAAAGGTCGCTGTCGGTGCATTCGGATTGCACACGATAGTTAGCGCCGAGTAAGTATTCGCCAATCCGGCCGGCAGACCGAAATCCGCACCAAAACCAACCTCAACACGCTGGCAATTTTGAATCTGCGCCAAAACAGGATAAAGAGAATAAGTAGGCACCGGATACGCTACCGGCCGACTCTCATCACAAAAAGCCCTAAAGCAAATCGTCAATAGCTCGTCCCCGCCGTTTATACAGATAATATTATCCGCCGAAAGCCCCAATACCTCACCCGCCGCCTTGCGGAACTCATCGCCCAACGGCTCTGGATAACGTCTGAGCTGCTCAGCCGAAACGCCTCTGACAGCCTCCAGCACCTTCGGCGATGCTGGATACGGATTCTCGTTGGTATTCAGCTTGACCACTTCATCGCCGGCCGGCTGAAACCCGGGCGTATAGCCTTGCGCCTTCTCAATGTTTTCCCTGAAATAACTCATCTTTTATTCCCAAAACAATAACTTTGGCCGATTATACGCATATTCGGTGACAAATAAAAGGCAGATTTCCACAATCATTGCTACTTGTGGTAATCCCCCAACCCGGGTGCCACGGCCAAACGAGTTTGGCCGTGCAAACAAATGTAGGGTGGGTCTTGGCCCACGAGGTCTCCCTACAAACTGGTGCGATTCATCCCGCCCATTTTATCGGCTGGATTCATCGCACCCTACTTCCCACAATAGTCAATCAGTCTGGTGATTTCTTTGCGCAAATCTTTTCGTTGCACAATCATATCTATAAATCCGTGTTCGAGCAGAAACTCCGACCGCTGGAATCCGGCCGGCAGCTCCACCTTAATCGTTTGATAAATCGTTCTCGGCCCGGCAAAACCTATAAGCGCACCCGGCTCGGCTATAATAATATCGCCTAACATCGCAAAGCTCGCCGTTACACCCCCCGTCGTCGGATCTGTCAAAAGCGAGATAAATAAACCCCCGGACTCGTCATACTTGGCTAAAGCGGCGCTGGTCTTGGCCATCTGACCTAAAGAGACCACGCCTTCATGCATCCTCGCCCCACCCGAGCAGCTAACTACCACCAACGGCAGCGACTCTTCAATCGCCCTGTCCACCGCAACACACAATTTCTCCCCCACAACTAATCCCATCGACCCGGCTAAAAACTCAAAATTCATCACCGCTAACATCACTCCACGACCCCTGATAAAGGCCTTACCTACCAGCATCGCCTCATTACTGCCCGTCTTTTTGGCATCGGCTTTCATCCGGCTCTTGTATGTATTTCCCTTGTACTTGAACTTCAGCGGATCGTCGGAGCCAAGCTCGGCGCACATCTGTTCAAATGAATCCTCATCCGTCAATTGTTTGATACGCGCCGGCCCATCGATTCGGAAGTGATAATTGCATTCCGGACACACGTTAAGGTTCTGGGCCACTATTTTTTTGTACAGCATGTGCTTGCACGAAGGGCAGGCAAGCCATAGTCCCTCCGGCATCTCTTTGCGTGGTTTCAGCGAGAAACCATTCCATCGTGATTTATCGGATTTCGCCGCCATTATTCCCTTTGTCATTCCCACATGCCGCCCTTATCGCCTCTACCGCTTTCGCCCTGTCCGGCTTCGAGAAAATCGCATTGCCCGCAACAAGGGTGTCGGCCCCGTAAGAAACCACGATAGGTGTCGTCTCCGGGTTAATCCCGCCGTCAACCTCCACTCGCACATCAGGGCCGACCAGTTCTCTGATACGCTTGCACTTTTGCGCCGCCGAATCAATAAACTTCTGTGCGCCAAAACCGGGATGGACCGTCATCACCAGAATCATATCGCACAGCCCGGCAACTGTTTTTATCGCGTCCACATCAGTCTCAGGGTTCAGGCAAACTCCACAAGATGCACCCATATTATGAATATACTCAATCAACTCAACAGGCCGCCTGGCAACTTCAACATGAAAGGTTAGATGGTTCGCCCCTGCCTCGATAAACGCTTTGGCGTATTTTTCCGGTTCCATTATCATTAAGTGCGTATCGAATACCAATCTGCTGTGCTTGCGCAGCATCGCAACCACCGGCGGCCCGATTGTTATATTCGGCACAAAGTGGCCGTCCATCACATCAAGATGTATCATTTTCACACCCGCCGCCTCGACCTGGGCTATTTCATCCGCTAACTTCGCAAAGTCCGCCGACAATATCGAGGGCGCTACCTCTATAGTGCCCGCTTTAGGCAGTTGCAAATCTTGCATTAAAAAACCTCAATTACCTTTTTATCTTTTATCCAACCCAAAATCTTTATGTTCTGCAATTGGTACTGCCGGACTATTATACACGAACACTCCATCCTTTGGTCAGTCTTTTTTGCGTTCGCTCGACGCTGTAGCTTCGTCTCGAAGCTCGTCAAGTTGAACGTAAATCTCATCTATTGGCACCTTGTCAACACTGTCGCGCATCAGTGCATAGATTATCGTGCTTGCGGAGAAATAAAAACTAATCACAAAGGCAACCACTATACCAACAATAAACAGCACCGTCAGGTGAATCAAAAACGAAGCTATTGATTGCGACCAGTTCATTGATACCTCGGCGCTTGTGCCGATTAGATTCAGAAACTCGGGCCTGGGCCAAATGCTCGCTAATTTCTCGGCACCGGCGACTCTGCACGAAAAGCCCAGATAAAGCAGAACGTACGTTACAATCAGTACCAAAAAAACGAACAAACGTGCAAACAAATACGAGACCGTTCCCCACACGGTAGCCGTTAACGTATATAGCAGCATCGTCCACGGTCGACGAAAAACATACATGAAGGACCTGCTTATGGCATCAAGTCCGTCGGACCCCTCGTATGCAACCGCAGGAAGCATAAGCCCCGCCCCCGCAATCGTTCCCGTCGACAAAAAAACTAACAACAGTCCGATTAACAGGGCTGCCCCAAAACCCAAAGCTGTAATCAACTCACCAAACCCACCCGGCAAATTGCCCATCAATCCAAGGAAGAAAACCAGCGCCGCTAACAAGAGTATTATGCTCACCAGTACGAAAGGGGCTGCCAACAAACTTGACAGCTTTGCTCCGCTGAATCTGAAGGCCTCAGTCAGACCGGGCTTTTCGCTGCGGGCAAATTCCAAAGCCGCACATCGACAGATAGCCCCTCCGAAAACACAGATGACTATGGTAACAATGATGAAATAGACTATGCTGTAAACAGTATGATACTTAATCGCCCAGCCCAGACCAACCGCACAAAGCCAGATATTGGCGAGCACGTTTGCAATATCCAGTTTAAGCAGCGAGACCGTCGCCCCGTTGAATCTTGCCGCACCGAAGTTCCAAAGAGTCGAAAACACTCCTCTGCCTGCACCCTGTTGTTTATATTGTTCTATGGAACGGATAGTCCTTTCCGGCTCGGTAACGTACACTTCCAATTCGGCCGCCTTACCGAAATCCACAACGGACATGATTATCGGTGTAAGTATCGCCTGCTCCGGGCCGCCGCTGGGCCGGGTTTCCGTGCAGACGTCCATCAACCAGCCTACAAAGCAAACGGTTATCACTGTCAGCACCGCTATAATCATCTTTGTCGGCCCGACCGCCATTCGGAAGCTTTCAAACAACCTTGTAAAAGGCAACGCGTGCCATATTTCAAGCAATTGTCTCTCGTCTTTCATCGTGACGCTCCGCACTATAGCCAATCCAAAACAACAAAAGCCCGTCAGATTATCCACTTGTGACGGGCCCTTCCCTCGCAAACGCACTATTAAAAGAGGCAATAAATCGTTACCTACGACTCCTCTTCGTCAATTTCGTCATAGTCCTTGTAACCCGACTCTTCGGTCTGGTCTTCTTCAAGCTCTTCGTCGGCTTCTAACCCATCGGTTGCCTCCAGCTCATCTTCATATTCTTCCTCGGCTTGGTCAATTAATTTCTCGCCTTCGCTTACTAAACCCTGCTCGACCATGGTGGCATACTTAATGCAATACCGCGCCCACGGACTCGCTTCCAATCTGGCCCTGGCAATGCGCTTTCCGGTCCCCTCGCATATGCCATAAACGCCCTCATCAATACGTTTGAGAGCATCAATTATTTCGGCTAATATCTTGCGCTCACTGTCCATCAGCCCGAGGGCAAACTCCTGCTCGAAATTATCCGTACCAAGGTCCGCCATATGTATGGGCATACTCGAAAGGTCGCCGGCCGCATCGAGCCGGGACTTCTTAAGCGCCTCGTTCTCGATAGAACTTACATCACCAACAATCTCGATCCATTTGGCCACGAGCAAACCTCTGAAATGTTGAATTTCCTCGGTTGTAAGGGCGCGACTTCTTTTCCGTCCGGCGACTTTCTTCTTACGCGTCTTTTTCACCGCGATCTTTTTGCCCTTCCCTTTGCGCGCGGGTATCTCCTTTGGCCGGGCTTTCTTTACCGCCTTCTTCTTGGAGGTCTTCTTTGCCTTTTTCGCCACGCTAACATACCTTTCCTATAACGAAAGTGGCCCAACCCGTCAGGCCTGCTTTTCTGATACCAACAAAGCGCATTATGCTAACTCTATCGAGTCATTTTCGGAATGAAAATATAGTGATTTGCTGAAAAATATGCAAGACAATTCCACGTCGAAGCCATAACCACAGCCTTGACAAGGCCTTACGGCACATTGCCGTGTCGATCCCTTGCATATTTTCCAAGCGGCAGGAAGAACTTTTCGCTTCCTATCCGTCCCGCGAAGCCTGTTACGCCAAATACCTTTTCAATCTTTTCCGGGCTAAAGACGTCCCGGCCAGGCCCCTTGTAATAGTGGCCCTGTGTACCAATCAGCAAAACATCGTCACAATACTGCGCCGCAAGATTAATGTCGTGCGTTACCGCAACTATCGTTTTGCCCTGTTCAATCTGCATCTTCTTCAGAAGGTCATATATCCTCACCTGGTGACGCAAATCAAGAAAACTCGTCGGCTCATCCAGCAGCAAAACGGGTGTATCCTGTGCAAGAGCACGTGCAATAAATACCCTTTGTCTTTCGCCGCCGCTTATTTGACCTAATTGCCGCCGGGCAAATTTAGCTGTATCGGTCGCCTCCAGCGCACCGCCGGCTATCTCCCTGTCTCGCTTACTTTCAAATCCCAGCGGCCCGTAACAAGGCACCCTCGCCATCAAAACCGTTTCCAGAACCGAAAAGCCGAACATCGGCACAAACTCCTGTCGAACCACCGCTACCTTCCTGGCAAGAGCCGCCGCGGGGTATGATTGAACATCGGCGGCGTCTATCTTTACCGAACCACTGCCTGCCTTGAGCCGGCCGCTTAGTAAATTGAGCAACGTGCTTTTGCCCGCACCATTCGGCCCGGCTATCGTCAAAAAAGACCCTCGCTCGACCTGAAAGCTCAAATCACGCAGGACATCGCCTTCCGAATAGCTGAAACCAAGATGGCTGACATCTATCATGTTCATTTGGCCAGCCACCCCACCTTGCGCGTGTGCCTGATTAACAAGACCAGAAAGAACGGCCCGCCCACAATGGCCGTTACTACACCGACCGGCAGTTGTGCCGGAGCCACGACGATACGCGCCGCCGTATCGCAGGCCACCAGAAATATCGCCCCCACAATTGCACTTACCGGAAGCAGTTGACGGTGGTCGGGTCCGAATACAAGTCTGACTCCGTGCGGAACAATCAAGCCCACAAATCCTATGAGACCGCTCAAGCTAACGGCAACAGCCGTTATGGCCGCTGCGACTGCAAATGCAATTGTCTGGACCGCCGGCGTGTTTATGCCCATGCTGCGTGCATCATCCTGACCGAAACTGATGACGTTCAACTGTGGACTGATATAGAACAATGCAATCACCCCAGTTATCACACAACCACCACTGAGCCACAGAATAAACCACTCCTCCTCGGTTATATTGCCCATCAGCCAGAATATCGTCGAGAAAATCTGGTCGCTCCTTGCTATTGAAGTTAAGAACATAATTATCGCCGAAAAAAATGCATTGACCACCACTCCCGCTAACAACAAACTCGTTACGTTGGACCGGCCCGCCAAGCGCCCTATCAACCACACTAACCAAACCGTCCCTAACGCACCCAAAAAAGCAAAGACCGCTATCGGCGACCGCCCCCAAAGCATCCAGTTGAATCCGCTTATAACCGCGATAACCGCGCCCAAACCCGCCCCGCTCGATATACCCAATATATACGGGTCGGCTAACGGATTCCGCAAAAGCCCCTGAAAGACAACACCCGAACACGCCAGTGCCGCACCCACTATTGCCGCCAAGACAATCCGCGGAACCCTTACCTGCATGAATATCTCGTAGTCCGGATTTATCGCACCGGTCGTGCTCACTGAGCCAAACGCTTTTTTCAACGAAACGCTCTCGGCGCCCGTCAAAGAACATACAAACATCACCGCAGCCAGAAGCATAACCGAAAATGCAACCCGCCCAATCAGCCTTTTTCCTGTCAGTAGCTCGTTTGTGGACATCGCCTCAATTCTCAAAAAGCCCCGGCCTCAGGCAACTCGCGATTGTTTCAACCGCCTCATACAATCGCGGTCCAAGCCGCGAGACTATATCGCCGTCTATAACATAAACACGTCCGTTTTTAACTGCCCCGACATTCTTAAATCCGCCCCAGTATTTAACCGCACCGGCCCGCTCACTCCCAAGGTCATTACTTACCATTGCCGGCTCAATTATAACGTCCGCACCGCACGCATAAACCTGTTCCGAGCTTATCGGTGGATACTTATGCACCGTCGGCCCAATAGCGTTCTCGCCGCCCGCCAACTCAATCATCTCATTGACAAACGTATTCCGACCCGCCACCCGCAACGGTTCCCTCTGAACAACCCAAAGAACCTTCACTTTATCCTCTCCGCCAACCAGCGCCGACAGATTTTTTAGCTTTTCACCGACACCCAGCACCAATTCATCAGCCTGCGCTCCCCTGCCGGTTACCCCGCCTATTTTTTTTATTGCCTCATAAAGCTCGCTTACACTGTCAATGTTCACCGTAAGAGACCTGTAGCCGATACGTTCCAACCGCTGCGCCAAGTTTCTTTGCTGACTGAACCCAAGCGTAACCACCAAATCCGGCTTCGCCGATATCACCGCCTCGATACTCGGCTGCCAGAAACTGCCCATCTTTGGTTTGCTCAAGGCCGCCGGCGGATAATCACTGCCAGCCGCAACGCCGGCGATTTTATCTCCTAATCCAAGCGCAAAGAGTATCTCCGTAAGATTCGGCGCCATAGATACAATCCGCTCAGGCCCAATCGAAAACGCCGCATCCTTTTCGCCTTGCTGCTGCCCGAACAGTGCAAAGCCGGACGCCACCCAGCAAACCATTGCTAAAACTAAAAACCACCATTTATTCATCATCTTCACCAGTCTTCCCCACCCCGCCAATTGTAAATAATCAATAATAAATAGTAAATCCAAATCCCCACCACCTGCAACCACAGCACAAAAGTATTTACCATAATGCGAACGCCCCCCATTCCAGGGCGGTTCCCATTGCACCTTCGGACTTCGCCCGAAGGACCTGGATAAATCATAGTTTTCTGCCTCTAAACAAAGAATTTCATAATTATTCAAAAATTTCTGTCACCATTTTTGTTCTGCGTTTTCTTTATTATTGAGGCTATAATACAGACTATTATTGAGGCTATAATACAGACTGCTTAAAAGGATTCTTAAAATGCTAACAATGACAAGAGAAGTCAAACTCCTGAAAAAATGCCTGAAAGGCGACCCACAGGCCTTTGAAGTGATTGTATCAAAATATCAGGAACTAATCTGTGCAATCACATTCAGTGCAACCGCGGATGTTCAACAAAGCGAGGAACTGGCACATCAGACCTTCATAAATGCATGGAAAAACCTTTCTCAACTTAAGGAGCTTGCAAGGTTCCGGCCTTGGCTCTGCACTATAGCCCGAAACAACATCCGCAATTTTATAAACAAAAACAAACGGGACATTATTGCAAAGGCCAAACCAATGGAAAACATAAACGATACTGCTGCCGACGAGTCAGGCCCGCTCGAATCAGCTATAAAAAAAGAACGCCAGGCCCTTGTCAGAGACGCGATTCAACAAATCCCCCAGCGATATCGAGAGCCTCTGGTCCTGTATTACCGCCGCCAACAGTCTATAAAGCAGGTCGCTCTGTCGCTCGATTTATCTGAAAGTGTCGTAAGGCAACGCCTGCTTCGTGGCCGAAAAATGATAAAAGCCCAACTCAGTTCTATCGTCGAGGAAACTCTTTCCACCAACGGACCTAAAAAGGCATTTACCACCGCCGTCATGGCCTCTGTTACAGCTATAGCCATAAAAGGTTCCGGCGCCGCCGCAGTCGCCGGCAGTGCCGCAACGACATCTACAGTTGTAAGTACCGGCGCAGGAGTCACAACGGTATTAAGCACCATTACAGCAAAGTTCCTAACCACTGTAGCTGTTGTAGCGATAGGTGTAGGAGCTACAGTTACATATAAGGTTGTGAAAAACTCCCCTGCCACTAAAGATATTCCTGAGCAAACAATTGTCACTTCCCGGCACATCGAACCGGATGATAGTCCTGCTATCACAGCCTCTGAAAGCAGCGATAAAAAAACTTTAATTTCCCGGGATACAGAATACCGCTCAACCGATACAACTGATTCAGAGATACCAACGGAAAAATCACCGAACCAGACCGATGGTCGGCATAACCCGGAATCTGTTAACCTGGACCCGAAACCACAGCCGGCAACAACTGCTTTAGGTGAAAAATCCGGTCGGCCTATCAAAGTTTATGTCACAGACAGGCAAAGCGACAAACCTATAGAAAAGGCGACGGTCTATACATTTGACGGGCGGGATACTTTTGGAACGAATGAAAATGGCTACTGTCAATTACACTGGGATAAGGACAAAGATCGCATTCTGAAAGTACGAGTTAAAAAAGACGGTTATGTACGAATGAGCTATTCAGTTCGGTCGGAAAATACGCCGGGCGATAAACCCATTGAAATTCATTTTGCGATGGAAAAGGGTACAACAATCG
The DNA here is from genome assembly GCA_003644205.1 of Planctomycetota bacterium. Lineage (GTDB taxonomy): Bacteria > Planctomycetota > Phycisphaerae > Sedimentisphaerales > Anaerohalosphaeraceae > QNBT01. The sequence continues at coordinate 10,551 of QNBT01000014.1, forward strand.
GCGGAGTGGTCCAGAATCCAGACGGCCTGAATCTGGCAGGCGTTGATCTTAAAATTTCTGTGAATTATGATGAACATATGGAAAAGCCCGAAAACGACGTCTATGCATCTGTCACAACAGACCCTAACGGCAAATGGGAATTCGATGCAGTTCCGGCACAATTGGAAGTTCTGTCACTGGCAGCTACCCATGTGGATTACGCGAAGAAGAGGATATGGATTGATAAGGCTGAAGATATACGGGCCTTGCGTTCGAAAGAATATGTTTTGGTCATTGATGCAGGATATTCAATTCATGGTACGGTCAAAGACGAATCCGGCACTCCCATCAAAGGCGCACGGGTACAGTTGGGGGAATGGTATGGTGCAAAAGATCGACAGCATCGCACCCATACGGACAAAACCGGCAGCTTTGAATTTAATTATCTTGATGTTGGCAATACAGGTCCGAGTTATGAATTTGTTGAAGGCCAAGGGAAGAAGCCCATCCGCAGGAGATTTGAAAATGTAACCGTTTCAGCAAAAGATTTTGCACCTGCTTCTATTAAGGCGTTCTTTAAAGAAAAACAGCTTCATCTTGAGTTTGTTTTGACTGAGGGAAGTCCGGTTTATGGGCGGGTTGTGGATACGGAGGGTAACCCTGTTGCAGGTGCAAGGGTCAGAGCCGATGAATGGCGTTATCCGCGTCCGGATAGTATCCGCTCGCTCGACTGGAAAACCGGGACGGACAGCGACGGAAGATTCGTATGGCAACATGCTCCGGAAGAAGTAGTCGAACTTGCTATCAGCAAGGATGGATTTATGACACTTGAAGCACCAGATATAACACCATTGGATACGGAATACGAGTTTGTTCTAAACGATAAATTGCGTGTAACCGGTCAGGTGATAGACGCTGTAAGCAAAGAACCTGTAACCGAGTTTATTATTAGGCGGTATGAAGGCGAATACCGCAGCACCATGAAAAAGGTCAAGGAGCAGGATGGTAAATTTGCAACCGCGTTTGCCCATCAGGGCGAGAAATTTACGATAAGTTTCGAAGCGGACGGTTATACGCCGAAAAGGTCGAGGGAGATTTTACTTGGTGAGCAGGACGTAGAACTGCTGATTGAGATGGTTCCGGATGCAGGAATTGACGGGATTGTAGTTGACGCTAATGGTATGCCGCTTGAAGGTGTTCGGGTAATTATTCCCAAGGGCGCGCTGCATCTTGATGATATGAAATACGAATATTCACGTCTGCGTTATCACCGTCATGCGCTTACAGATGCTACCGGGAGTTTCCATTTTGATCCTATTGCAGGTAACAAGTACAGTTTTTTGGTTCTGGAAGAGACTGGGTATGTTTATGTGCATGCCGAAGATTTTCCGGAAAATGGCAAACTTGTTCTACAGCCATACGGACGTATCGTCGGGAATTATTATAAAGGCGACAAGCCGGTTGCAAACGAACGAATTCGAGTTGACTACCCAAATTATCATTTTAATGGGATGCGTAATATCGCAGTCAATTATGGCGCGCAGACTGACAATGAGGGGAATTTTGTTTTTGACAAGCTCATTGCCGGGACAGTCCGGTTTTTGACCGAGCCTTACAAGGAGGTTGAAATAAAAGCCGGTGAAACAATTGAAATCTATCTCGGCGGTGACGGGCTTACAGTTACGGGGCATGTTTTAAATCCGGAGGGTGAACCGTTGAACGAGAATCTTGGCGATTGCTCCCTGGTTTTCCAACGAATTCATGACAGATTGCCATTTCCAGAAGATGAATGGCCCTTGCCGGAGGATGCCGATGCGATGAGTTATGGCGAGTTAATGGTTTGGTTTACAGAGTTTGTTTCAAACGACAAAGGTCGGAAGTGGCTAAAGGCAATGGAACAAAAATACGATAATTTGACAGGGCATTATTCTTTTGATATTGATAATAACGGCCGCTTTGAAAAGCCGAATGTCAAGCCAGGTATGTATCTGTTTTCTGTTTCAGTAAGACCCTGGAAGAATTCAGAATTATATCCGAGGCGAACCGATTACAACGGTGGTTTTCTTGCACGGGCGTCGAAGGTCTTTATCGTACCGGAGTTCGAAACCCTTGAAGAAATGGCTGTTCCGATCGATCTCGGTACGCTCCAATGCAGAAAAGCTCCATTAGAAGTCGGCATGAAGGCCCCTGAGTTTGAAATCGAAAAGCTCAAGTCTGACGGCAAGATTCGATTGGGTGATTATCGCGGCAAAAAAGTGCTGGTCAATTTCACTAAGCCGGCGATGAAAGAAATAGAACCGGACAAGGCAGCGGCACTATCACAGGTTTGCGAACAGATAAAAACACTAAACGATGTTACGATCATCAATGTTGCGATGGAGATGATACCCTGGGATTACATGCGAAAGAAGATGAGCCCGGAATGCACATTGCCCGGCATCTATGGCGTTGGGCAAATGCACAATTCAAAAATCCATGTCGATTATGAATTAGGCCAACTGCCGGCATCAGTATTGATCGGTCCTGATGGGACGATTATCTGGAAAGGGGTTCCAGGCTCTGAATTACTTGATGTGTTGACAGAGAAGCTGCTTTAGCTGTAAATGGAGAATCAAAGGGAGAGTCCGGTACATTTTATAGTTGATTTTCCTGAGATATGAGATAATCTTGCCTGCCAAGGCGAGGCTTAATAACTTTATATGTAAAGGAAAAGATTATGCGAAAGATGTCATGGTTATGTATAATTGTTTTAGCGGTTGCCTTTTCGGCAGGTATTGCTACGGGCGGTCAAAAAAATGTTACCGTATCGACAATAACCTACTCTCTGAGCGATGATTGTCTGCTTGATAAGATCTACGGCTCATTATACGGCAAGTGCATCGGCCTGGCCCTTGCACAGCCGGTGGAAGGTTTGCCCAGGTCGGAGATCGAGAAAAAAGCGCGCGCGGCCGATGCTTATCCGGTGACCTATTACTTCCCTGCGAATTTTGATGCCCGCCATCATAGGAAATTCCTCATCGACAAGCTCGATGGGGCGCCGCCCAATGACGACACTACCTTGATGATGGCTTCGCTGCTGACCTTGCGGGACAAGGGTGTTGACATTAACTCCCGCGATATCACCGAATCATGGCTTAAATATGTTCGGAGCGGATGTACAGCCGAGGGGATAGGTCTGGCCAATCTCAAAAAAGGAATCTGGCCGCCGGAGTCCGGTATCGTCGATAACCCTTACCGCCAATGGATCGGGGCTCAGATGAAGGCTGAGATATGGGGATTGATCGCCCCGGCAAGCCCCAAGGTGGCTGCCAAATATGCCGAACAGGACGCCATGGTTACGCACGTTCGTAACGGTATTTATGGTGCACAGTATATTGCTGCTGCGGTGAGTATTGCCATGACCGAAAACGACCCACGGTCTATTGTTCAAAAATCGCTTCGGGTGATTCCTGCGCATTCGGAGTACGCCCGTTGTATCAAAGACGTACTGGCTTGTTATGACGATGGCAAAACCTGGCAGCAGGCGTGGCAGGTTTTGGACGACCGCTACGCTTACAACGACGATGGCACCCGCAACGGGACATTTGTCGAGGAAAAATATAATACCGGCAAGGGATTGTTTAAATGGGGTAACTGGCGTTGGGTTCATGTGGTACCTAACGGCGGTGTTTGTGCGATCGGTATTCTTTACGGTAAGGGTGATTTTAGCAAGTCGGTTTGCATCGCCACCATGTGCGGTTACGACGCCGACTGCAACGCGGGCAGCGTTGGCGGTGTCATCGGAGCGATGGTCGGCGAAAGCAACATTCCGGAAAAATGGAAAAAACCCATCCACGACGATTTCGCCCCTGGTCTTGAAGCTCTGCCTAAGACGGTTAAACTGTCTGAACTGGCTAAAGAGATAGCTGGGTATGCCAAGCAGGTTCGAGCTTTACAGAAACGTAAAGCAGATAAATGACCTGTCAATAAATGGTAAATCCAGTTAGGAGAAACAACATGAGACTCCATATAAGAAGCGTACTTTTTGTAGTATCACTTTGCCTCTTCGCGATCATAGCACCCAATGTGATTGCCCAGGATTCAACACCACCGGTCCGTGCAATTACAACGGGACCGAACTTTCACTGGTTCGGCTACTACGACAAGTATCAATTCGACCCGAATGATCGATACGTACTTGGGATGAAGGTCGATTTTGAGCACCGCTTACCTACCGAAAGAGATGCGATCAAAATCGGGATGATCGATATAGCTAACGACAATAAGTGGATCGAGCTGGGCGAGTCCCGCGCCTGGTCATGGCAACAGGGTTGTATGCTCCAATGGCGGCCCGGCTCGGATCGCGAAGTTGTTTGGAATGATCGCGAAGGTGACCGATTCGTCTGCCGGGTTCTTGACGTGAAGACACGCAAGGTGCGGACTCTGCCGAGAGCTATAGGCAGCATCAGCCCCGATGGAAAGCTCGCGCTGTGCGAAGACTTTAGCCGCATCTGGAACTTCCGCGCCGGCTACGCCTATGCGGGCATCCCCGATCCGTACGCCGAGGAACCGGCTCCTGCCGAAATCGGCGTGTGGCGAATGGACATGGACACGGGGAAGACACGGCTCCTCGTATCGATAGCTGACCTTGCCAAAATTCCTTACCCCGGCCAGATGCCGGGCCACCGGCATTATGTCAACCATCTGTCATGGAACCCGGACGGAACGCGTTTCCTGATGTTCAACCGCTGGGAGGGCAAAGGCCAACCGACCCGCGTTTTCACCATGGCTGCTGATGGCAGCGACCTGCGACTTCTCTCGTCTCGAGGCGCGTCGCATTGGACCTGGCGCGATCCCGAACATGTTCTCATCTGGGCAAGCGGCGCCTACCGGCTCTACAAAGATGATGGTTCGGGCGAACCCAAGGAAGAACTCTGGCGCCATCGGAACGGGCATCAGACATACGTCCCCGGAACAAAGAACGAATGGTTGCTGACAGACACTTACCCCAAAGGCAAGAAGCGCGAACAGGTGGTCTATCTGTATCATATTCCAACACGAAGGAAGGTGGAGCTGGGGCGTTTTCACTCACCTCGTGACTACAAGGGCCAATGGCGGTGCGATACCCATCCCCGATTGAGCCGAGATGGTACCAAAGTTGTGATTGACTCGCCTCACGGCGGCAACGGTCGCCAAATGTACATGATAGACATGAGCGGGATCATCAAGACGGAAACCAAAACCCCATAACAAGATGAGGATTAGACGAGACCCGACTGCAGGGAGCGGTCTCTTATAGTCCTTGGTTCATGAAGCCGCGTGGGACAAAGGGTAAAGGTAAGCAATGAGTCAGAGTTTGGATTGTCGGGAAGCCGCCAAACTCACTGGATAAGTTAACTTGCCTATTTTATCGTAAAGACACCGGGCATCTTTAGTTGCACCCGACGGCCTTTCCGGCGAAAAACAAGGCGGCGAAGGTGCCATACAGTTGATTGGCACGGTAAATCTTTGTATTACACGAAGCTAAGCAAGTTTTAATTATTGCAGTTACCAACTTTGTTGGATGAGATCGTTTTTTTATTGGTGCAATTTAATGTGTTCGTATAAGATAAAGTTTTACGTTTTACGTTTTAAGTTTTTTTAAGGTGAATCGCTATGCTACGACATTCAGGCACTCGCAGAGGTTTTCTTAAGACTGTTGGTTTTTTGTCGGCTGGGCTGGCGACGGGTAATCTAACCGCTTGTGTATCGGGTGTTGGTTCAAGAAAACCTTTCACACGACCTAATTTTGTTTTTATTCTTGTCGATGACCTCGGGTGGAGAGATGTCGGTTGCTTCGGCAGTTCGTTCTATGAAACACCTAATATCGACCGGCTTGGACGCGAGGCGATGCGGTTTACGAATGCCTACGCGGCGAGTCCGGTGTGCTCGCCGACGAGGGCAAGTATAATGACGGGTAAGTATCCGGCGCGTATGGATACTACGGATTTCTTTGACGCTCCGCAGCCGGGGCATGGGAAAAATAAAAATAAACCTTTGCAGCCGGCAGCCTATATTAACCGGCTTCCTTTGGAAGAGGTTACCATCGCCGAAGCTCTAAGGCAGGCGGATTACAGCACGTTTTTTGCGGGTAAGTGGCACCTTGGCCCCAGCGAAGAATATTGGCCTAAGCGTCAGGGATTCGATGTTAACAAAGGCGGCTGGTCCAAGGGAACGCCCGGTAGGCCGGGTAGATATTTTGTGCCGTACGGAAATCCTCGTTTGGAAGACGGGCCCGAGGGCGAGCATCTGCCGGACAGGCTTGCAAACGAAACGGTTAAGTTTATCAAAGCCAATAAGGAAAAACCGTTCTTGGCGTACCTGTCTTTTTATTCTGTGCATGTCCCGCTGCAAAGCCGCGCCGACCTTGAACAAAAGTACACGGAAAAGAAAAATAAACTCGGCCTCAAAGCTAAGTGGGGCAAAGAAGGCCAGCGGAAGGTTCGGCTTGTTCAGGAACATGCGGTTTATGCTGGCATGGTCGATGCTATGGATAAGGCGTGCGGCAAGGTACTGGACGCATTGAGGGAGCTTGCTCTCGATGACAATACGGTGGTAATATTCATGTCGGACAACGGAGGGCTTTCAACGTCTGAAGGACATCCTACTTCTAATTTACCGCTAAGAGCAGGCAAGGGCTGGCTGTATGAAGGCGGTATACGCGAACCGATGATGATCAAATGGCCGGGGGTGACAAAGGGGGGAAGC
>QNBT01000015.1 GCA_003644205.1 Planctomycetota bacterium
ACGCTGACGGAGCCGGATCGGTTCTTCTTTTTTCGTACGAACATAGCCCCATTTTAGCATCGGGACACCCAAAATCAAATTTGCCTTCAGTATTTACAAGGACTTACAGCAATTTTTCAAAGGAGTGTTGAAGTCAGGAGTTGTTCCTGGAGATGGATGCGCCGTTCTGTTTCTTTGGCTAAACACTTCTCCGCCTGCCTGTGATCCTCTGTCTCAATCCTGTGGGTATCATATGCCTCTTGATCCGTTAATGCTGATGGTTGGACGCAACTGCGGTGAATTTGTGCGAATCGCAAGTATCAGATTTGGATTATCGGCCTAACCCTGGGCGAAGCCTATCATAGTCTTGGCCATGTCGGATAGCGAGACAACCTTTTCTGCTGCTCCCCGTTCGATGGCTTCCTTAGGCATGCCAAAGACAATACTCGATGCTTCATCCTGGGCTATAGTATGTGCACCACTTTCTCTCATATTCAACAGCCCGGTTGCACCGTCATCGCCCATACCGGTAAGAATCGCTCCGATAGCGTTGGCACCTGCATATTTTGCCACCGAGTTAAACATGACCTCAACACTCGGCTTTTGCCGACAGACGGTGGGACCATCCTTTATGGTAACGTAATAATTTGCACCGGAGCGCTGCAGGAGCATATGAACCCCCCCCGGAGCAATCAGAACCAGGCCTGGAATAACATGGTCTCCATTCTGAGCTTCCCTGATGTTCACCGCACAATCATTATTGAGGCGTTCGGCAAATGAGCTTGTAAAATGGGCGGGCATATGCTGAACCACTAATGTCCCGGGCGCATTAGTAGGCAAGGCGGAGAGAACATGTGACAATGCCTGGACGCCCCCGGTCGATGCGCCGATAGCAAAAATCTTGTTGGTTGTTTCAGTCATATGAAGTCGTTTGTAGGAAGATATCCTTTGGGTTTCGGCAGATTTGCTTACGCGAGCTCTTGATGCAGTCTTTATTTTTTCAACCAGGGCATCGCAGGTCTCGCCCACGCTGTAGGCAGGGCCTGGCTTACTTATCACCTCTACCGCTCCTGCCGCAAGGGCCTCTAAAGCCATTTTGCTGCCCTTCGGTGTTAGAGAACTTAGAATAATAACGGGCATCGGTTGATGCTTCATTAGTTTTTTTAGAAACGTTATGCCGTCCATCCTCGGCATTTCAACATCGAGCGTGAGAACATCCGGCTTCAAAGCCACTATTTTATCACGTGCGATGTAAGGGTCAGGTGCAGTGCCAATGATATCTATGCCGTGGCGTTGATTCAATTGTTGGCTGAGTATCTTGCGGACGATAGCGGAGTCATCAACTATTAAAACTTTGACATTTGTATTAAGTGTAACTGGCATACTGTTTTTCCTAAAAGTTTTTAGTTTTTGCTAAATTTCCTGGAAACAGCGCCGGATATTTTGTATTCAGATATTCGTTATAGACTTCTTTCGACGCCATTTGTTCTAATCGTTACATCGCCATTAGCAATACTCATATACAGAGTGCGAGGCGAGGAGCCGCCAACATCCTCGGCATTAATGAACATGCCATTCTTCCACAGGATTTTCCTGATGGCCAAGTAATTGCGCTTGCCAATATCAAACCCTTTCGCTGTCACCTTCAAGGGCGCTCCGCCGCCCGCAATCTTTACCTGAATTCGCTTTTTGTTTACTCCCATTGACATCAGTTTCTCGAGCAGAATCTTCATACCTGTGTCAGCATACATAAAAGGTTTTTCTTTTGCTTGCTGACAATTTTCTGCTGAATTTGGAAGCAAGTAATGCAGCATCCCTCCAGTGTGCGTCGCTTTGTCATACAGGCACACGCCGATACATGAGCCCAAAGAGAATGTCGCTATAACGGCTGATGGGTCGCTGGAGAGTTTAGCGTCGGATATATTTACTGTTATTTTTCTTTTTGACATATATAAACTCTACAGTTTTGCGTAAATCGCCGGTCGAGTGTGTTTCGCAATTCATGCCCGACGCCGCTTAATAGTTTTAGTTACATTTCATTTGATTTGCCATGTTCTGTATCGCAGCACATGCCCAATCCTTAAACCTCAGTAACATGTCCGGACGCTTATCTTCGGAAAATTCCTCAAAGGCGTCTTCTGCCTGGTGACAAAAATCTGACATCTCGTCAATACCCACCATCCCCGATTCACCCTTGATTTTATGTAAAATCCGCCGCACCTTTGCAGCGTTTGCCTGGCGGTTATTACCTGCCTCGTATGCCAATGCCGTTCCTTCGAGGTTCTCCAGTTGAGAGCCGATTGACTCTATATAATCAGCTAATAAGTCACCAATATCATTCGGCACCGTTACTTCTTGAGGACTGGGCAGTGGACCGTTATTTCTTATTCCTGAAAAATCTTTAGTCTGCATAGCACATCCCCATGCGATTTCTTAGTTTTCAATGACCAGTTTGATGGCAACCGCGTGGCCCTCGATATTTAATACACAACTATCCTGAACGGCTATAAACTCATTCCATTGTTCCGAATTGTCACAAACTTTGACTGTCGGAATGGTAATGTCGAATAAATCGGCTGTTGAGGAAACAACCATAGGAAGGAATAATCCACAGGTAATGTTGGCCAGTTCTTTTAGTGCATCGCAAGCATTTTTATCGTCCACATTGGAAAGGCCTGCTATATTTTCAGCAAGAACTTTACTTAACTGAACACCTGCCAGTATTTGGATAGTTCCGCTTTTCGGCCCCATGAAACCTATTTCAGCCAACATAGTCTTTTCGGGAATCACCATATCATCGTCAATTGGCATAATCATCGAATAAGCTGTAGTTTCGAGCGCTTGTGATAAAGCCCTGGTCAGCAAGTCAACAGCTTCGGCTGTGGTCTTATTCCAAAGCTCATGTACAATCGCTTTGAATTCTTCCGGCGTGAAAGGCTTATGCAGGTAGTTCTTCACTCCTTCGGCCAAAAGCTCCTTGATTCGGACGGTTTTTGATTCGGTAGAGATAACAACAACCGGGATTGACTTTGTGGATTCATTGTTTTTTATGCGATGGATCATCTCAGCGCCGCCCATCTCAGGCATATTCAAGTCTGCAAGTATCAAGTCCACGTGCGATTCGTTGACAATCTTCAAGGCCTCACAACCGTTTCCAGCCTCCAGGAACTGTCCAATACCCAAGTCTGTCGTTTCGTTAATCATTCCGATGATTCGTTTTATTGCTTTGCGTGTTAAAGATGAATCATCCACTATTAATACGTTTAGAGCCATGATATATCTCCGCTACAAACAATTTGTTTGTTATAACGTTTTTTCAAGACTATTAGACCTGACTGTTATCGCACCATTGCCAATATTCATATACAGATTACGGGGCGATTTGCCGCCGACATCTTCAGCGTCAATAAACATGCCGTTCTTCCACATAATTTTTCGCAGGGCCAGGTGATTACGCTTGCCGATGTCAAATCCTTTCGGCCCCGTATCCATCGCCGCTCCTCCCGCAATTTTTACCTGCATCCGCTTCTTTACAGCTCCCATTGACACAAGTTTTTCAACCAGAATTTTCATGCCGGTATCGGCAAACATCAGGGGCTTGGTTTTTGCCCGCTCCGGGTCCTGCTTCGAGTCGGGGAGCTGGTAATGCAGCATACCGCCGATGTGCGTTGCCGGGTCGTACAAACAGACACCAATGCAGGAACCCAACGAATACGTTGCTATGACATCGGTCTGTTTGTTGGAAACCCTGGCGTCAGATACACCTACTATTATTCTTGCTTTCATCTATCCAGACCCTAATCTCACGGCTTCATATAAATCGTCGGCTGAATGTATTTGAATCTATGCTCGATGCCGGTCAATGATTCGGAATGGCCGGTAAACAAGACTCCTCCCGAATCGAGCAAATCCCAGTAGCGGGCTACCAATCGCTGCTGCGTGGATTTGTCAAAGTATATCATCACATTGCGGCAAAAGATGAAGTCCAGAGGGCCTTTAATCGGCCAATCTTTCATCAGATTCAAGTACTTGAAGATTACAATATCCTTCAAGCTCTTGTTTACTTCGAATACTTTGCGTCCACTTACACGATGGCATGTCAGATAGCTGTTCTTTTGTAGCGTCGGAACGGGCCCAACCCGTTCTTCGTCATAGACACCTTTCCGAGCGATCTCAAGCATACTCGTTGAAATGTCCGTGGCGAGGATTTTGACGTCCCAGCGGCCCTGTCCCTGGACGGTTTCAAGCAGGGTTATGGCAATTGAATAAGGCTCTTCTCCGGATGAGCTGCCGGCACTCCAGCAGCGCAATCTGAAATTGCGGCTTTTTCTCTTTCGCTCCAGAAGCGGCGGGAGAAATGTATCTCGCAAAAAATCAAAATGCTGTTTCTCACGGAAAAAACTCGTCAGGTTTGTACTGAGGGAATCGATTAGTATTGAAAATTCTCTGCCGGTTTTGTCTGCAAGCACGTGCCTCATATATTCCGGAAATGTTTTGAACTTGCCTAAGCGCAGCCGCTTCGCTAATCGGGCACGGACCAGTTCCTTCTTGCCGGTGTGCAGATTAATCCCGCAGTGCTCATACACCATGTCGCTGATTTTGCGAAAATCTTTTTCGCTCAAAACTATATCTTGTACCGTTAATGTTTCCATTGTGAACAAGTTCCACCAACAATTACTTCTGAGCTAATTCCATCAAACCGGGGACATCGAGAATCAGGCTCACGTTCCCATCACCCATAATCGCACCACCGGAAACGCCCTTTATCTTTCCTAATCCCTCACCCAGGTTTTTTATCACTACCTGTTGCTGGCCTAACAATTCGTCCACCAGCAGACAGCATATGTCATTTTCCTCCTCAACCACAACCAGTAACGACTCGGTTGCGTCCTCACTGGCCGGGACAATATCAAACAACTTATACAAACGGATCAGCGGTATCAATCTGCCGCGTACCATTACCATTTCACCTCGGTTTTGCACAGACGATATTTGCTCGGCAGTTGGCTTGAGGCTGCGCACTATCGAGTTTATTGGAATAATGTATCGGTTGTTGCCTATCTTGACAACTTGGCCGTCGATTATTGCCAGAGTCAACGGCATACGGACGGTAAAGGTAGTTCCTCTGCCGGGCGTCGAACTGATATCAACCTTGCCACGCAGCGATTCGATGTTCTTTTTTACAACATCCATCCCCACGCCGCGGCCTGATACACTTGTTACTTTTTGAGCTGTTGAGAGACCTGCGTGAAAAATGAGTTTGAATATTTCTTCGTCGCTTAGTTGCCGGCCGACCTCGACAATGCCGTTATCAACGGCCTTTTTCAAAATGCGTTCTTTGTCGAGCCCTTTGCCGTCGTCCTCGATTTCGATAACAATGTTGCCGGCCTGGTGAAAAGCGCGAAGTTCGATTCGTCCGGTTGGGCTTTTTCCCGCTTCGCTACGTTCCTGGGCGGATTCAATACCGTGATCGACCGAATTACGCACCATGTGTACAAGGGGGTCGGCAATTTTGTCAACTATGTTGCGGTCGAGTTCTGTTTCCTCGCCTGATGTAATAAAGTCTATTTTCTTGTTAGCTTTGTGTGAGAGGTCGCGGACAAGTCTGGTCATCTTTTGAAATACACCGTGAATAGGAACCATCCTCATCGACATTGACAATTCCTGGAGTTCTCGGATGATTTTGCCTTGATGGGAGACTTTACGACCCAACTCGTGTTCAGCCGTCAGGTTCTTATCTACTTCCTCATCAACCATCAACTGGGCTATCACTAACTCACCAGTCATATTGACCAGCTTGTCAAGACGCTCGGTGCTGACTTTTATTTTTTCATCACCGGAGATGGTGGTTTTTGCTTTTGTGGCAATGTCTTCTATTTTGGGCTTAGGCTGGGTAATTAGAACCTCGTCCAGTTCTTTGTCCTTTTTTTGACCATGGGGGGTGTCGAGAGGGTCAGCAAGAGTTTGACCTTCTGCAGTTGCTTTCAATTTTGCCAGCAACTGTGGCAGACCCTTCTGTGCAGGCACCGGTGTGCCGGTTCCTGTTGATTCTTTCAGTTCGGCGATCATCTTTTTCATCATGTCCATTGATTCGAAGACAACGTCGGTGTTCGCACCAGCCAGTACCAGTTCACCTTTACGAGCAAGGTCGAGCAAATTCTCTGCCGAATGCGCCAACGAGCCTATATCGCTAAGGTTCAAAAAGCCGGCCATTCCCTTTATAGTATGAAATCCACGGAATATCTGGTTGATTGTGTCTTCATCATCCGGCTTGCTCTCCAGTTCGAGTAATCCAGCTTCAGCAGAGTCAATGTGTTCAGCCGCTTCAGCAATGAAGTCCAATATCAGCGGTATATCATCTTCGAGGATAGCGGCGCCGGCTTGTGTGCCGGCTTCGGTATCTTCAGAGGCCACAGGGGCCGGGCACACCGAATCGGCGGCACTGGTATCCCGGACCATTTTTCCGATAACCGATTGCAGCGAGCAAACCGACGTTGAAACCAGTTCAATAGATTTTTCAGTGTCATCGGCTTCCTGCTTGAGGATTTTCTTGAGTACCTCAACTGAGTTGGAAGTTGCCTCTTTGGCCTGTTCCAGTAACTCAGCGGATCCATCCGTTATCTCGGTCACGGACTGGTTGATTTGGTCGAAGATTGCCTGCAGGCTCTCAAGTTCCGACAGGTCTTCCGAGTTCAGCATATTTATGCTTGAGGCCGCCTGCTCTATAAGCTCCATTAGTTTGTCGCCGCTTTGCATATTGCTCCTCAACTTTTATATCAATGGAGGTGCTTTGGAAGTCTTGCCTATCATTGAGACATTGGGATTATCGTTTAGCATGAATCTAAAGATGTCAAATACTGTGACCAGACCCTGGACTTTGCCCTGTTTGTCAACAACGGGCAGGCCACGCTGACCAAGCTGACTCATATTTTGCATTATTGCTGCAAGCGATGTATCGGGACTTACTGTGTGAACGGGCCTGGTCATTATCCATTTAGTCTTGATTTGAAGTGTAGCGTCATCGAGCGGCCGGCGCCACTTCGCAAATATAGGCCGCAGGTAGGGGCTGATTGCTCCTGCTATGTCCGACTTTGATACAATACCTTCCAACGCTCCATCTGAGCCTACCATCGTATAGCCGGCATCAGCCTGCTGCATCTTTGCAAGAACCTGCTGCACGCTGTCGTCCGGGTTGCCCCAAATGATGTTCTTTTCCATAATGTCTTTTGCGCAGATTGCCAAAAATATGTCGGTAGACTCTCCTGGAAGAACAGCGGGCGATTCGGCCATTTTTTGAATGGTTTCAGATACTACGCCTGCGGCGGGCTCTTTACTCTCCTCTTTCTCATCCGTCACCGCGGGTTTTTCTTCTATAGTATTATCGGACGCATCCGTGTCCGCATCGGCCTCTTTCTGTTCAGCGGTTGCTTCCTCAGTTGCTGGTTTTTCTTCGGGTTCCTCTTGGGCAGGTTCTGCCTTCTCCTCGGTAGCGGTTGCTTCCTCAGTTGCTGGTTTTTCTTCGGGTTCCTCTTGGGCAGGTTCTGCCTTCTCCTCGGTAGCGGCTGCTTCCTCAGTTGCTGGTTTTTCTTTGGGTTCCTCTTGGGCAGAGGCCGCTTGTTCAGCGTCAGATTTGGACCCGAAGATTGTTCTCGGGAAAATGACGCCACATTTGAAAGCGGGGTACTCGCCGATCGTCATCTCATAAGACACAAAGACAAATTCTCCGTCGGCGGCCAGGCCTATCGTTTTTTCCGGCTCATCCCATGGCTTGCCGATAAAACTATTGCTCTGTACAAAGTGGCCGTGACCTTCTAAGCCTTCACGGAAAACTCTGTCCCACGTCCCAACCAACAGATTGCCGGTTTCTCCTATGGCATCGTTCATGGCCTCCATGTCTTCGACCGTGCCGCGCTTTATCTCTTCCAGAATCCTGTTGGCCGGCATCATTACTATCACGCCGGACAGTGTAAACAGTCCCCCCTGGTCGAATACCAATTGGAAAGTACCGTCCATAACACCTTCAGCCTTGACAGAGTTGACGGCTGTTAGCTTCTTGAAGTGCTTTTTAAGGTCTTTGACGGTTACGGTGGTAACGTCCTGCTGCTCACAGGCCATATCCGCACCGAACATACCGGAAATGTCGTCACAGAAGGCCTCAAAAGCTTCTGCCGACAACTCTACGGCTTGCGATTCGACTTCTGTTTGGGATGTAGCCATTTTGTCAGGCCTGATTGCTTTGTTAATCTGCCTGGAAGTTATCCGGAACCTTCTCTATATAACAACAAAAATTCAGCAGCATATTCATCTTCAATGTTGACTTTGACTGAAACTTTGTTTTCCGGGTCGCCCAAACTATTTTCGATTTTCTGACCCCTTACCACCGTAGGGATTGAAACGTTCAGATTGCCGACGGTGCCATTCAGGCGTGCTTTCACACTGCCCATGACCATATTGGTTACTTCACCGATGGCATCATTAATGTCGTCCCGGCTGATTTGGTCGTCGGGTTCCATTCCCAGCATGTTCGCGGCAATGGTTTTCGCGCAAGAGTCGCCACAGCAAATAGCCATGCATCCTTCAAGGTCTCCCATGAACGTGATTGAGCCTAACAGGGCATCGCCTTCTATTTGTTGGTCCGGCTCGGAAGACTCCTCGATGTCCATAAAAATCATTGTTCCGAAGACTTCTTTTGCGCCCTCTAACAGGGCATCGCTTAGGCATACCTGATCAATCATTATCAAATCCTTAAATTAGTACCGCCTGCGGTGGTTTGCCACGTTAGTACTTGGTCGTTAGCATCCAATTGCTATTGGCTGACGACCATTTGCTAATCTATAAGCGGAGACAGCTTTTCCTGGAATTTCTCAGGTGTAAACGGCTTGTTTATAAAACCGTTTGCACCATCGGCCATGACACCGTCGATAAGCTCTTTGGAGCTTTCTGTCGATACCATTACGATTTTTGTGTTCGCACAACTGTCCAGTTCACGCACTTTTTTAACCAGCTCGGTGCCCATCATTTCGGGCATATTGACATCACACAGTATGATATCGACGGGACTGCCGCCCAGTTTCTGGAGGGCCTCGGCGCCGTTGCCGGCTTCCTCGGTCCTCTCGAACTTGAGACCCGACATTCGCACGGTTCGCATTATAATTTTTCTCATTGTCGCCGAATCGTCCACAATCATTAGTGATTTAGCCATGAGATATTTTCCTTACTTGTTTACACCTGTCTCTTAGCAAACTATACCATTTACTTATTTTAGATTTGTTTTTCTCATTTGGTCCAAACGTGAAGACCTCTGATTCATTGAGTTGCTCATTGGCTGCAATATTGAGCAGAATTTGAAAATCCTGCTCACCCGGGGCAGGCTTTCGAACATACGGGACAAAAAACTGCCTGGCCTCTACCTCTAATTCTCGCTTTCTCGATACCTTGGCAAGGCTAACCAGAACGAACAATATAGATAATATTATCAGTAATACCGTGCACATCGCAGCAACCCAGGGAATGTATACAAACCTGGTAATAAGCTGATATTTGGTTTCTATCCCGATGGCCGCCGCCAAAACGAACCCGGTTATCACAATTGTTCTCATCATATTTTTGCTCACGACTGAGCTAACGATACATATCCTTCCTGTTTTCGATAGATTTTAGACACCACTTTAGAAATTCCCGCCGACTTGGCGTTTTTTTCTGGACAGTTAATGTCTTTTCATATACCTGCTGTTTTGATAGCGCCGCACGGAAACATAACAAATGGTCCATAAATGTTTATTTTTTGCATTTATCCATGGGAACTGCTCAAGTCGAGCACTTTATGCCCGATAATGGTAATAAAGCAGTAAACAGTCGCTTACGAAGGATTACTGTGTGCCGGATTTTTCTGAGCCGCAGGATAACTCGAAAAGGGACACAGTGCAATGCATGGCCAGTTTGGATTGGTAGAGAAAAAAAGGGCTGCATTTGCGGACAAGCACGAACCAGATGCGCACGGGGGACATTCAAATCTCAGGACTCCGGTTGACGCAACCGTAAAGTTGCCGCAAGAGCGCAAGCAAGTCGAGGGGACAACCGGAAAACAGAGACAGATTAAAAACGAAAAGATGGGGGAAAAATTTGAGAGACGAAGGGAAAAGTATAAAATTGCCACTATGGCGGTGCTTCTGGCGGGTGCCTGCCTTTTGACGTATTATTTTCATGTGGTACTCGATCGGGGTACTCTTCTCACTCATTTATTCTATATCCCAATCGGATTGGCCGCCTTCTGGTGGAAAAGAAAGGGGATATTTGTCGCCCTCTTTTTAGCGACAATGCTACTTCTGAGTCACAAATTCCTTAGAGTTGATGTTGTCGCACCATTCCATGACTATTTCAGAATTGTCATGCTTTTAATAACCAGCTTTGTAATTGCTATGTTGAGCGAGAAACTTTCGAAAACGAAAGCTTTGAATAAAAGAGTTGTTAAAGAACTTAGCTGTCTCTGCGACCTTTCCAGACTTGCTGAACAGAGAGATATTGCGCTGGATGTGATATTGCAGGAAGTTATCGGTATGATGCAGAATAGTTGGCGGTATCCTGATATTACATGTGTCAGGGCAATTGTGGGTGATAAAGAGTTCAAAACGGAAAACTTCAAGGAAACCCGCTGGAAGCAATCAGTTGATATTAAGACAAACGGACGGAAAGCAGGAACTCTTGAAGTCTATTACCTGGAACAAAGACGGCAAGTTTACGAAGGACCATTTCTTAAAGAAGAAAGAGATTTGATAGAAGCTGTTGCGGAACATCTGGGAATGATTATTCATCGCAAGCAAGCGGAAGAGGCCCTGCAGAAGTCGGAGAGCGACAAGGAGTTGATTCTAAGCAGCATCTCAGAACTGATGGTTTATCAGGATAAGGACTTCAGGGTAGTGTGGGCAAACAAGGTTGCCGCCGACTCGGTCGGCCAAGCAGTCAATGAACTGACAGGACGCTACTGTTACGAGGTCTGGTGTCAACGTAATGAGCCTTGCCCAGATTGCCCTGTACAAAAAAGCATCGAAACCGGCCGGCTACAAGAAAAGGATGTATCCACACCTGATGGAAGGATTTGGCATATACGAGGTTATCCCGTCCGGGACCAAAGCGGCAATGTTGCCGGCGCGGTCGAGGTTACATTGGATATTACCGAGCGCAAACGGGCCGAGGAAAAGCTGCGGTTTGAACGGGACAAACTCATCACTATTTTGGATTCTATGGCAGACGGGGTGTACATTGTCAATCAACAAAATGACATCGAGTATGTAAATCCTGTACTGGTAAAAGACTTCGGCACTTATGAGGGGCGGAAATGTTATGAATACTTCCACGATCGGACGGAAGTTTGCCCCTGGTGCAAGAGGCCCGATGTCTTTGCGGGAAAAACAGTTCAATGGGAATGGTATTCAGCCAAGAGTCAAAAGACCTATGACATTATTGACACACCGTTGAGAAATGCCGACGGGAGCATATCGAAGCTAAAGATACTCCGCGACATCACCGAGCGTAAGCAAACGACCGAAAAGCTTAAGCTTCTCTCGTCGGCGGTTGAGCAGGCCGGCGAAGGCATAGCCGTGATAGATATGCAGGGCAATATCCTGTCTGCCAACGATGCCTTTTCGGCTATGCACGATTATACCAAAGAAGAACTCATCGGAAAACACTGTTCCATCCTTCATACTGCTGAGCAGATGCCGTCTGTAGAGGCGGCCAACAGGGAAATTAAGGAGAAGGGCTGGTTTTCCGGTGAAATCGGGCATGTCCACCGCAACGGCAGGGTTTTTCCCACATGGGTGCAAAACTCGCTTTTGCGGGATGAGGCCGGCAATCCGGTCGGCATAATCTGTACGCTCCGGGATATCACCCAACTTAAGTTGGCAGAGCGAAAGGTTCGGCTGGATGAGTCCCGTCTACAATCGTTGCTTACGCTTAGCCAAATGACCGAAGCGCCGGTGCAGGAAATCACAGACTTTGCCCTTGAAAGCGCGGTTGAACTGACCAGCAGCCAGCTTGGTTACATTGCGTTTATGAATGAAGACGAAACGTCCCTGACGATGCATTCCTGGTCGAAGGAAGCTGTGGCGCAGTGCCGTATTGCAGATAAACCGATGGTCCATCCGGTCGGGACAACAGGGCTTTGGGGGGAAGCGGTACGGCAGCGAAAACCCGTCATTACCAATAATTACGCCGCCGACAACCCGCTCAAGAAAGGCTGTCCGGAAGGTCACGTGGATATAATTCGCCACATGAACATCCCGGTGTTCGACAACGGACGAATTGTCGCGGTCGCCGGCGTGGGAAATAAATATGAGGAGTATGACGAATCGGACGTTCGGCAACTGACGTTGCTGATGCAGGATATGTGGAAACTTATCCAGCGCAAACGCGTAGAGAAGAAGCTGCAGGATAGCGAAAGCAGATTTAGAGAATTATTCGAAAATATGAGTAGCGGAGTTGCAATTTATGAAGCGGAAAATGAAGGGCGCGATTTCATATTCAAGGATTTTAACAGGAGAGGTCAGGAAATAGATCGAATTGACAAGAAAGACCTCATCGGCAGACGAGTAACAGAGGTGTTTCCGGGAGTTGAAGAGATTGGCCTGCTGGATGTATTCCGGAAGGTATGGAAGACAGGTCAGCCGGAACATCACCCCGTAAGCCAATATAAAGACAGTAGGGTCGCCGGCTGGAGAGAAAATTTCGTGTATAAACTGCCGTCCGGTGAAATAGTAGCTATCTATGATGACGTCACCGAGTCTAAGCAGGCAGAGGAACAAGTGCGGCAGAGCCGGAGGGAACTGGAGCGTATTTCCCGTATCATAACTGTTGGCGAATTGGCATCCGGACTTACGCACGAGCTTAACCAGCCGCTGTGTGCAATAGCTAATTATGCAGATGGATGCCTGCGAATGATAAGAACAGGGACGGTAAGCCCTGGCAAGCTCTTAGCGGCAATAGAGCAAATCGCCACGCAGGCAGACCGAGGGGGTAAAATCACCCAGCATGTCAGAAGTTTAGTTGGCAGAGGCGAACCACACCTGTCAACGGTTGACATCAACAAAATCATTCGCGATGTAGTTAGTTTGGAAGTAGCACAAGCAACTCAAGCTGGTGTGGCCGTACGGTTGGAGCTTGCCGAGGATATACCGTTAATTTTAGCCGATAGAATCGAAATCGAACAGGTTGTGTTGAATCTGGCTAAAAATGGCATCGAAGCGATGAGTGATACTGCAATTGACCGGCGTCAACTGACTATTCAAACCTCAACGGCTGGAAGTGATGCAGTCCAGGTTGCTGTGTGTGATACGGGTAAAGGCCTGCCTCCGGAAGGAGCCGACAAAATATTCGACTCCTTCTTCACCACTAAACCAGACGGCCTGGGGATGGGTTTATCAATCAGCCACTCAATTATTGAGGCACACGGCGGAAACTTATGGGCCGAGCCCAATCCTGATGCCGGCACCACATTTCGATTCACATTACCATTGAAGGGGAAAGAAAATGGATGAGCCGGAGCCAACTGTATTTATTGTGGATGACGATGAGGTGATACGTCGGTCATTAAGTCTTCTGCTTGAAACGGTAGGCATAAAAACAGAGACATTCACCAGTTGTGAGGAGTTTTTGAATGCCTATGATCGCGCCAAGGCCGGCAGTCTGGTGCTGGATGTGCGTATGCGGGGAATGAGCGGACTGGAGCTTCAAGCTAAACTCAAAGCTGACCGAGTTGATATCCCTGTTGTCATTATTACCGGTCATGGTGATGTGCCTATGGCCGTCAAAGCTATGCAGAATGGGGCGATAAGTTTCATCGAAAAACCTTTCAGGGACCAGGTCTTGCTGGATAATGTCCAAAAGGCGATTGAACTGGAAACTCAGGTTCGGCGCGAGCGGATTATGCGGACCGATATCGAAGCAAAGCTCGCACTTCTTACAAAAAGGGAGCGGGAAATTATGGATTTGTTGATCACCGGAAAAACCAACAAGATGATTGCTCATGAATTAGGGATAAGTCATAAAACGGTCGATTTCCACCGCGGCAACGTCCTTGAGAAAATGGGTGTCGATTCTGTGGTCGAACTCTTGCGATTGACCCAAAAACTGGACCTGCCTAAGCAAAACTAAAACCCACGTAAGGCTGTTGCTTGGTCTGGTTGGCCGGATTCCCGGCTTTTTGATGGGAAATCACTTGGCCATCCCCGAAAAATCCTGGTTTGCCCCAGGAAAAACCTGGGTTCACTGAGAACACTTCTAATTAATTCTTCTGCCTTAGAGAACGATTTCATACTCATAGTTTAGCAATAGCTACTACAAAGGCACAACACGTATTCACGTGCAAGTAACGGGCATAGACAAATCGCATCAGTGTGCCTTTATGGTCTTTGAAAATATGGATTTCGAGTTTTTGTCGAATCGTGCCGCTGTCCGGCCAAAGTGTAATTAAAACCCTGTCAGGTCTAAGCTTTACATAAGGGCAGCCGGCACTTTCGGTCCCCGGGCAATAGCACCGCCAACCGGTCAAACTCTGAAGGTCATGTCAGGGGCCAATCAGAGCCAAAAGCACCAGGTGCTATCTCTCGGTGTTATAGCGTTTTTGTGATTAACTGTTTTTTGAAGTGTTTTAAGGAGTTTTTATTATGGCTGAAGCAACAACTCAAACGGAGCAGTTAAATAAAGCGATTATGGAAAAGGAAGGCAAATACCTCACCTTCGCTCTTGGCCCGGAGGAATACGGCCTGGAGATTCTGAAGGTCCGCGAGATTATCGGCTACATGGACATAACAGCCGTTCCGCAGACGCCGGTACATGTAAAAGGCGTAATCAATCTGCGGGGCCAGGTTATACCGGTAATCGACCTTCGGGCCAAGTTTGGCATGAAGACCGCAGAAGTTACCGAGCAGACCTGTATCATCGTTGTTGAAACAACTCAGGAAGGTCGCGAATTCCAGACCGGTATTGTGGTTGACCATGTTTCCGAGGTGCTGGATATTGACGGTGAGAATATTGAAAAGTCTCCTCAGTTTGGCGCATCCGTTGATACAAGCTTTATCCTCGGTATGGGCAAGATTGGCGAATCCGTCAAAATCCTGCTCGACATCGACAAGGTTCTTTCCAGCACCGACCTTTCCAGTTTCGCCGGAGTCAATGACAATCAACCCACCTCAAGCCCTGAGCCTGAGACACAGCAAGACGAATCCCAGACTGAACAGGCAAAAGAGCCTGAGCAGTCAGCCGAATCCGAACAGGCTCAGCAAGAGGAACCTCAGGATGCCAATGCCGGCGACACCCCACAGTAAAGAAAAGATAATGAGTCTGAAAATGGTTAAGAAAACAAAATTTATTGTTGGTTTATTGACTTTAGTTGCCTTGTGTGGTACAGCCCAGGCTGATCCTCCCCTGCCGTTACACAATATTGAAGGTAACAGCGGTGTATTTATTACCAGCACCGCCTACCTGGCAAATCCGCCCGAAAAAGGCGAAACTTTTGGCAAACCCAGTTTCTCGACAAGTGCCGTTTTTGGCAAAGAAAAGGATTTAGAATCCTTTGCAGTTACCGAAAACATCTTAGGTAAATTCGAGATCGGTTATGCATACGAACGACTCGGACTTGGTGACTGGGCAAGCGACGTTAAGGCCGCCACTGGTTATAAAGTCAATAATCATCTGGGTATGCACAATTTCAATTTGCGTGCAATGGTTGTGGAAGAAGGCAGCTATGATTGTTCATGGATGCCGGCAATAACCCTTGGTACACACTTCAAGTGGACTGAAGGTTTGAACAGCCTTGATGATGACCTTAACGGCACAATGGATACTTTGGGCGCAGATCATAGTCGTGGTGTCGAGTTTACCGCTGTGGCAAGCAAAACAATAACGGAT
Organism: Planctomycetota bacterium; assembly: GCA_003644205.1. Lineage (GTDB taxonomy): Bacteria > Planctomycetota > Phycisphaerae > Sedimentisphaerales > Anaerohalosphaeraceae > QNBT01. The sequence continues at coordinate 15,883 of QNBT01000015.1, forward strand.
TTGCTGCCTCGTCCGGTAATTCTTTCTGCCGGAATTCGCAACAGTGATGCTATCCATACCGGTCTTGTGGGTTTCGCAGGCGACGATGAAAGACACACGACTTTTGAAGGCAGTATCATTGCTTTTCTAACGGACAAGCTGGCCTTTGCTGCCGAGTATCGTCAAAAGGCCGATGAGCTTGCACAGCTTAACACAGGCGGCAAACACCTCAACAAGGCCGAAAACGACTGGTGGACTCTGTGTCTCGCTTATGTTGTTAACGACAATATGACCATATCAGGCGGCTATGCCAACTTAGGCAATGTGTTTAACCACCAAGAAGACAACGTATGGGCGTTACAATTGAAGTATGAGTTTTAATGCAAGAAAATCTAAATAAACTTTTTTATCAGGAGTAAAATACTATGGCAACAAAAACAAAAACAAATACAACGGCCCCGGCCCAGTCAAGGTCAAGCAGCACCGCTGTTTTTGATGAGATACAGAGACTGGTCAAGGCTACGGTCAACGGCAAACTCGACACTCGCGGCGACGCGGATAAGTTCGAGGGCCAGGACAAGGAGATGATTAAGGGTATCAATGAACTCATCGACGCCTTTGTCGGGCCGATTAATGTTACCGCTGAATATGTTGACCGAATCTCCAAAGGCGACATACCTGAAGAGATTACGGATAACTACAACGGCGACTTCAACGAGATCAAGAATAACCTTAACCAGTGCATTGGCGTTATGAAAGGACTGGTTGAAGGGGCTGCTACTATGGCTGAGGCGGCTGGAAATGGCGAGTTGGATACTCGTGTCGATGCCTCGCAGTTTACTGGCAGTTGG
>QNBT01000016.1 GCA_003644205.1 Planctomycetota bacterium
CTGCCGGCCAGTTTCTCGACACGATTGTGCACCGCCTGCGCATCCGATTGTTCCCGCTCGGTAAAAACACGGTCTAAGAATCGCCCGCCATGACGAGCGACCATTGATTCAATCCTCCCAAAATCCACCAGGTCTATACCGTGCGATATCATCTTCATCAACTCGCCTGTTCAACCGTTCTACTGTATCTTCGTGCTTCGTCTGTAAGCCGTTTCAACACAGATGTTGGCAAACGTATCCATATTCGCAATGTTGGCCTGTCTTATCAATCTGTCAATCATCGCGTCCAATGCGGTTTTTCGCCGCTGAAGCTGTATTTCGGCCTCAATTTGCCCCTGTACCTCTTCAAAAGCCTCACAGCTTGCCTCCCGCTTACTTTCAAGCTTCATAATGAAAATATGCCCATCGGCTTCTATCGGGTCGGACACCTCTCCTGCCTCCATTTTCCAGGCAGCTTTGTCAAGGACATCGTGGGGAGCTGCCAGCGAACCGGCTGTTACCGGCGCCCACAAGCCTCCCCGGGCCACGCGATGCGCTGCATCATTCGAATATTTCTTCGCCAACTCACCGAAGTCCCCCCCTTCCCTAATCTTTTCAACTAACTCCTCAGCCCGTTTCAACGCCGCCTGTTTTGGCGTATCGGATGCTTCTCCGCCTGCTTTGTCCACTTCTACCTTGTCAATTACAATGTCGATGAGTCGAAACTGTATTTGACCGGGACGTGAAAAATGCTCGTCCTTCATTTCATTGTATTTATCCAACAGATCACTATGTGTAATAGCCTCTTGCGTACCAAGCTCCTGCGACAAATAATACTGCGTCAATAGCAGCCTCTTTTGATAATCGTGAAACTGGCGCCAGTCCATTCCCATCTCTTCAAGTACTCTGTTCGCCTCGGGAAGATTGCCCCGATAATTGGCAACGAACTTATTCACTTCCGCCTGGGCCGCTTTGTCAAGAGCATCCTCGTTTATACTGTCCGCCGCCTGCTTCCTGGCCTGCTGATACAGCAGAGCATCGGCAGCTTTGCTCATTACAGCTTGTGCGACAAGAGGTCTTGCCTGCTGTGCAAATCCTCGGAAATCTTTGCCCGCAGCCATGGGGCCCAAGGCGCCCATCATCGGCGAAATAATTTCATCTACGGTTATCGCCTCTTTGTTTATGCTCAGCACAAATCCCCCGGAAGGGGCCGGAAGGTTTTGGCGCTGAGGGAGTTCAAAATCGGCCATCTGCTCTTCGCTAAACTTGCCTTGTTTGGCCTTGTCACTTTGACAGCCACTTGCAGCGACTGCAAAAGCCGTCAAAAAACACCCACTCAGCATATACAGAAACAACTGTCTCATTTTGATTCTCCGCTTTCTACAACTCATGTCCGACCAGCTCGCGTGTTTGGTGATCAGGTCTTGAAGATTTCCAAAAAAGCTGTGTGTGTTTTCTTGCCGGCTGCCAGGATGTTATACTCGCCGCCGCTGTAATTTGCCGGGTCAAATGGAAAAACTTCATCGCCGGCCAAGTCTGTTAAAATACCGCCGGCATTCGCTATCAGCAGTGCCCCTGCCGCAATGTCCCACAGTTTCGCCCCCATTGCGATAGTCCCAAGCAACGCACCCTTGGCGACATAGGCAAAGTGAAGCGATCCCGTTCCAAGGGCACGAAATTTTGTCTTACGCATTACTTCATTCACACCGGTTGCATACTCCGGGTTGAAATGTGTGTCAATACCGAAACCGGCAAACTTGTTTATCTCCTCGCTGCTTACGGTTATTCTCGAAGCATTAAGCTGGGCGTCGGTATCCTTCGCTGCGGTGAACATAGATTCGGTCGCCGGTTCAAAGATTACCGCTGCGATAGGCCGCCCCTCATATAGTGCCGCGATGGCAACGGTGAAGCAAAGCAGGCCGTGCGCGTAATTATTGCTGCCGTCGATTGGATCGATAACCCACCAGACAGGCTCAGCAGCCCGCGGCGGCTGTTTGAGCATCTGGTCGCCGGGGCCTTCTTCGGCAATGAATCCATGGTCAGGGTACGTTTCCTTGATGCGATTTATAATCAGGTCCTGACAGATGCGGTCTGCATGGGTAACAATCTCACGGTCATTCTTGATAGAAGACTTGACGTACCTGATTTCCTCCATTGCGCGCTGCCCCGCAAGGCGGGCTGCCACCACCGCAACTTCTAACATTCGACTAATATCAGTATGTTCCAGTGCCATTTTCAGCCTTTCACTTCGATAATTAACTAACAATCCCGTATTCTAATGTAATAATGTCTGCCTGCAAGACATTTTCCACCGCTCTGCCGCGATGGTTGCCGGCCGGGTTCGGTGCAATAAAAGGAGACGGCAGCGAGCATCGAAAAGCTGCCGAGAAAAAAACAGCTCGGGGAGAAACTGAAGGCACTCGGATTCGGGCCTGATGCCGGACGCCGGAGACGCCCGCGGTAAGCAGAACTCCGTTTGGCCTGTGACTGTGGCCGTGAGGAGCACATAACCTTTAGCTGGACTGAGACCGAGCCATTTTGCTCGGCCTTTTTTGGTGTTACAAATCAGATGGTTTTGTGTGTGGAAAGAACCTCAATTTTGTTATACTGGACGTGTCGGTGTTGTGGTGCCGTTTTGTTGTCTTTCGGGCGGCTCGCGCCGCCGCGCTTTTGTCGGCGTTTTCTATTGCGATTGTGTGATGATTTGTTGGGCGTAGGCCTGCCATTCGTCGGGGGTGTGGGCGATGAAGTACTCGAAAGATTTGTCGCCGACTAATTGGCCTAAGATAGCTTTTCTTTCGGAGGGGTCGACGATTTGGTCGATAATGCGCTTCCTTATAGCTTCAAGTTCGATGACGAATCGGCCGTGGTCTTCGGTGAACTGGTCCTCAAGTTTTTTCCTAATATGTCCGGCGTAGGCCGGGCAATTGCCATCCGTGCTGACGGCGATTTGTAGCGGGCCGCGTTTGACGACAGCAGGGACGAAGAAATCACACAGGTCCGGCTGGTCAACAACATTGCACAGTACCTCAAGCTCCTGACAGTCTTTGTAGATGCGGCGATTCAGGTCGAGGTCGCTGGTCGCAGCTATGGCGAGAACAGCCTCGGCAAGATAGTCCTTCGAATAAGCACTTATGACAACCTCTACGTTCGGCAACTTGCAGGATTTCTCGAAGACAGGATCCGCTTTTTTGGCGATGACGATAACCCTTGCACCGGCCTCCTGCAGGGAGTTTACCTTTCTGGCGGCAACCGGGCCGGCGCCAATGACAACGACGCGTTTGTTGGTGAGATCGAGATATATCGGATACCTGGCCATAGTTCTTGATTATAACAGGAAAATTCGGTTTGGCAACATTCCAAGTTCGAATCAGTCGTGTGGTTTTGGTGTGACGCCTAACATTTGGGTAAGGGGTTCAAACAACCGGGCACCTGCGGCGACGAGGCCGTCAAGAAGTGTTCGACGGCGGTTGAAGACAAGAGAATCTCCCTGCGTATCGATTACCTTGCCACCGGCGGCGGTAACCAAGAAGGTCCCGGCTGCAATATCCCACTCGTTTTTTGGTACCAGGGTAAAAGTTGCATCGGCCAATCCGGCAGCGACAAGGGCGAGCTTATAGGCAACCGAGCCTATAGGTACTACTGTAAACTCACTATCGGCAAAACGCTCCCACAGCCCCCTACCAACTTCAGTTCGGCTGGCCAAAATCCTTGCCCCGGCGAGAGCGGCGTGAGTGCTTGTGGTTACAGGCTGGTCGTTTAAGGTAACGCCCGTTTGGCGTGACCCGAGGAAGAGCTGGTCCGAGGCAGGATTACAGATGCCCGCAGCGGTTACCTGCCCATCAACCGCTAAGGCGACAGATATACACCACTGTTCTATCCCCTCGACAAACTCGCGTGTGCCGTCCAACGGGTCAACTATCCACACACGTTGTTTTTTGAGCCGTGACAGGTCATCGACCGTTTCCTCAGAGAGCCAGCCGTCATCAGCATCCACGAGTGTCTCACGCAAAACCTTGTCAAGCTCAACGTCGGCTGCTGTAACAGGGTCTCCCCCGGCTTTAAGCTCGGCTTTGATACGGCCGCTTGTAAAGCCGCCCACGACTTGCCTGGCAAGAGCAAGGGCATGTTTGATTTTCGCAAGGTCGTTATCCAAAGACATTTATGTACTCCTGTATGCGCTGGTAATTTTAGAGCCAGCGTCTTTATACCCACATTCATCCCAACAAGAATTGCCCGAAAACTAATTGCTTGCATTTTGCCTGCATAATCGTTATAATGCGCATATTCAGTATATGCAAATTATATATTAAAGGGTGATGAGTTTTTTTGCAAATATCAGATGAGGATTAGTCAGGGTATCAGCCTAAATTTTCCCAATCGCTGCTTCTGCTGTGCAGAATATGCGGGCGGATGAAGTTTCAGCACAAAAACTCAACCAAAATCCCTGGGAGAGTCTATAGGGCTGATGTTGGCTACGAGGAGTAACAATGCTCAGTATTCGTTTATGCTTTTGCGTTGAAACATCGCTTGAATCAATATCGAAAACGTGTCGCGCATCCGTGGAGAAAATTGAAGCAAACGGTTTAGATTGTCGATATAGCAGCTACCAGCGGGGTTTTATCGGGCTTGAGTACTCAGATTTTGCTAAGTTAGGTTGACCACCACATGATTGTTACTTATATTTTAATTGGTAACTTTGACAGGTTCAGAACCGTAAGAAGTTCCAAATGCGCATTTTCAGGTGGGGATTTCCAGGTGGGGGTCAAAATGAAAAAGAAAAACTCTTTCACATTCGCCCTATTGGTTTTGTTTGCAATGGTCCCGTGTTTTGGAATGCGGGCTTTGGGCGGAACGATTCGCTCAGGCCGGTGCTACACATGGGGAATCAGCACAGACACAGTAGCTATCCCCGCCGGCAGTGTCATAACTGAGGCAGTTTTGACCATTCATAATCTAAGCAGCTCCAGCGACAATCCAAATGATTCCCTGGACATATATCTTCTGGATGAGCCGCAAGTGGGTTTTGTTGAAAATACGGAAGATGGCGGCAGTCCGTTCGAAGAGCAAGGGGTACGGATGATGCAAGCCCACCACGAGCAGAGCCAGGGCGAGCAGGATGTTGCTTATACGTTCAGCGAATTAACAGTTGAATCTTCACCACTTTGGGAGCATTTCGGATATCCACTGGTTTTCGGACCTGATGGTCAAATGGTCATTGAATCTTCGCTGGTTCTTGACCTTATTGATTACGCCGGTTCCGGCACATCTTTCGGCTTCGGCTTCTATCCAAACGGTAATGTCGATTATAATTTCGACCAAATCACATTAGAACTGACAATCGAATCTTTCGAAGGTCCGGTCGAACAATCTTCTCTAATATTAACAACAACCGACGAATCGGGACTAATTGGTCATTGGACTATGGACGATAACGCGGCAAGTACCGTCGTTATAGACAGCAGCGGTAACAACAACGACGGTCTTGCTCTGTATAATACCTCTGTTCTGCACCAGACGGGCATAATAGGCGGCGCTTTAGATTTTGATGGAACCAACGATTATATCGATTGCGGCAACTCCGTTGATTTCAATATTACCGATGCTATCACGATTTCGGCCTGGGTAAAATTTGATACGGTGGCGGTGAATCACCAGACAATTGTTGCCAAACGAGGTGCTATAGCAGACCAGGTTGCTAATTATGTTCTTAGAACGGGTCCCAATGCGAATCAAGACCAGATACAGTTCTATTATCATGACGGGACAGATTGGCATGTTTACACCACTTCAAATGCTAATCTGATTGCAGGCCGGTGGTATCATATTGTTGCGACATTTACATTTGGCACGGCCGCAAGTATGAAATGTTATCTCAATAACAATGTACTGGCCGGCAACTGGAACCGTGGAGATGGAAATTCACCGGTTCCAACCAACACAAAGCCTGTAACAATTGGTGGCCTGACAACAGGAAAGTATCTGGACGGCATAATTGACGATGTAAGGCTATATGACAGGGCATTGTCTGATAGTGAGATTGAAACGTTGTCTAATCAGCCTCCCACAGCTAATGCAGGGCCGGACCAGACCACGACCGATTGTGATGAGAACGGCGAGCAGGTCAATCTTGATGCTTCCGGTTCATATGATTTGGATGGTACAATAGTCAGTTGGGTCTGGTCTGATGACCTTGGAGATACAATTCCTGATGGCCAGAATACTACGGCTACACTGAACGTCGGCACACATACCATCACACTAACAGTGACCGATGACGATGGAGCCACAGACACTGATACCGTAATCGTCACAGTAGAGTTACCAAACAACGCTTTGGTCGGCCACTGGAAGATGGATGATAGCGTAGCTACTACAACGGTGGTGGACAGCAGTTGTAATGGTAATGATGGTGCTGCTCAGCAAAACACGGAAGATATAGCCGACGCAGGTATAATAAACGGTGCATTGACTTTCAACGGTACAACGGATTATATTGACTGCGGCAACAGTACTGATTTCGATATTACAGATGAGATTACAATTTCGGCCTGGGTAAAATTTGATACGGTGGCGGTGAATCACCAGACAATTGTTGCCAAACGAGGTGCTATAGCAGACCAGGTTGCTAATTATGTTATTAGAACCGGTCCTAATGTGAATCAAGACCAGATACAGTTCTATTATCATGACGGGACAGATTGGCATGTTTACACCACTTCAAATGCCAATCTGGTTGCAGGCCAGTGGTATCATATCGCTGCGACATTTACGTTTGGCACCGGCTCAAGTATGAAATGTTATCTCAATAACAACGTACTGGCCGGCAACTGGAACCGTGGAGATGGAAATTCACCAGTTCCAACCAACACAAAGCCGGTAACAATCGGTGGTCTGACGACAGGAAAGTATTTGGATGGCGCAATTGATAATGTAAAGATATTCGACACAGTCTTGTCCGAAGAAGAGATTAAAACTCTGTACAATGAAGGAAGCGGGACATAAAACTGTAACTTTGTTGGATCCGGAAGCCCTTATCTTATAAGCAGATCGAAAACCGACCGTTTTGGAACAAAACGGTCAGTTTGAGTTATAAATGAGTTTTGTGTTTGTCGTAGAATAGCAACTGGTAATACCAGCCAAGTTTGCAGGCAGCGGCTTTTACGGTGAGTTCGACCAATAAAGCAGCTATATAATGTGGCATTCGCTTTTGCCAAAAAGTTTTTACTCCGGACCTAAACATCCCATATCCGTAACGTTTAAGGCCGGCATGTTTAAGAAGCCATCTGTTATCGGCAAAAAATCTTCCGATGTTAAAGCAACGTCTAAATGTCTGTAGCAAAGAATAAGCATGGCTATGATAGACCTTTGCGTCGGCGGCGTAATAGACGGAATAACCCTCAAGAATAGCTTTAGCAGCAAAAAGCATATCTTCGTTTACGATTACATTATTTTCAAAGCCTCCTAATTCATTAAAAGTTGAACAGCGAATTGCCGAGCAGGAATTTGAGCAAAAAAAGGTTTTCAATCCAAGAGTCTTTGTATCGTTTTTGGTTTTTAGCGCTGGCTGGGACGGATAGTTAAATTCACGTGCGAGACGTTCGAGTGGGCGGGCATTCGGCCTGGGCAACTGACGGCCATAGCATATCGCAATATTCGGGTTGGCTTGCATGGGTTTAATTAGCTCGGCAATCATGTATTCATTTGCGGGGATTGCATCCTGAGTGAGAAATACTGTGAATTCAGTTGAGACTTCAGACACTGCCAAGTTTCTTGTAGTACCATGCTCGAAGTTGATACGGTCGATTGTGATTACTTTGCAGTTTCGGCTCCTGGCAAGTTCTGGTGTTTTATCGGTAGAGCCGGAATCAATGACGAGAATTTGGGCCGGTTTTACGGTTTGGCCCTGCAGGCCGTCCAACAGTTCAACTAACCGGTAGCCTGCATTATGGGTAGGTATTACAACGGTAATTGGGTCTTTCTCTAAGGTTGGTTCAGCCACTTGGTACCTATTTAATATTGGCTAATTCCGGAATCTGATCTTCAACAGGAAACGCTCTATAACCATGAAATTGCTCGTTATTAAGAGCTAAATTAGGATTATAAAAAGGCTCGGTATTAAGCATCTCAGCATAATCACTGGCGAGTCTTTGTTTGTAAACCAGATCCTCTGAATTTACAGAACGAGTCTTGCTTTCATAATGAATCGCTCTTACCATTGGATTATAAATACATCGATATCCTCTTTTTCGAAGACGTACACACATATCAACATCATTATATAATGTTGGATAGCGCTTACTATCAAAACCACCAATATCCTCGAAGCATGACCGGCGAACAAGCGCTAATGCAGCCGTAATACCCGACATTTCCTGAATTGTGTGTAATCGGCCAAGGTATCCAGGCAGTCCGCTATAAACATACTTATGGGCATGTCCGGCTGTGCCGTAAAGACCCAAAATCATACCGCCATGTTGTACCATGCCATTGGGGTATAAAAGCACACCCCCCACCACTGCAATGGATTCATCAAGTTCTGTAACCGCAATTAATTGTTCCAACCATTTTTCTGAAGTAATTTCAATATCATTATTCATAAAAATAACAAACTCTGAATCTGTAGCCTTCACAGCTATATTGTTCATCTCAGAATGGTTAAAGGGCTTGTCGTAGAATATAGTCTTAATTTTATTTTTAGATTCTTCCTCTTTTATATATTTCAAAAAGTTCAGGTCATCAGAAGCATTATTTACGACTATTATTTCAAAATTTGGATAATTTGTGTATTTTCGTGCAGATTCGATACATTTTCTTATCAAAGATAATCCGTTCTTCGTAGGTATTATAATACTTGCCTTTGGGAATTCAGACGGCTCAAATTCAATTTTGTATATCGTGGGGCAAAGCCCATAAGAAGTTACATTGCCCTTTAAGTTGCGACGTTTCAGCGCTTCAGCTACTGCCTTTCTGCCGGCAGGAGCAGCCTCGGGTTTTGCCTCGACACCAGAAGCTGCTGAGGTTGGTATTTGCCGCCAGTGGTACAGAACACGCGGGATATGAATAATCTTTTCTCTCGGAACAATCTCCGAAAGACGCAGCGCCAAATCGTGATCCTGCGAACCGTCTAATCCATATTGCAATCCACCAATCGCATTAAGTATGTCCGCCGAATACACGCTGAAGTGGCACGTGTACATGTTTGACAAAAGCAGCTCGGGTGAAAAGTCAGGTTTGAAATGTGGCGAGTGACATTTTCCGGTTTTTGTGATTAAATCTTCGTCTGAGTAAAACCACAACGCATCAGGATTTTTGTTCAAGGCCCAGGTGACCCAGGTAAGTGCATCAGGCGTTAGTTCGTCGTCGTGGTCAAGAAAACCAATGAATTTACCCTTGGCTTGTTTTATTCCAAAATTTGTCGCTCCCGCTATGCCGGAATTCTCTTCTAAATAATAAACTTGAATGCGTTTATCTTCAGATGCCCATTTATCCATGAGACGCCTTAAATTTTGCCGCTGCGAAGCATCGTCAACTAATATAAGCTCCCAGTTTGTATAATGCTGATTCACAACAGAGCGGACACATTTATCGAGCCATTTGCAAGCTACTTTATGTACGGGTACTATTATGGAAAGGAGCGGCTTGTTAGGACGCCTGGAAATGACATATTCACTCTGCGTGCGTGAAAGCTGATTTCGAGAAGCTTCGTACCGAGAACTTTTCCAACTGGTGCCGAATCTTTCTATCGCACGGTGCCAACATAATCTGATACCCCCATATTTATATGTAGCCCAAACTTTAGCAAATTTCCTTTTCTGCTGCCCAACAAATAACCAGCATATAGAACGAACTAAGACCAAAAAATATGCAATTAAAGTTTGCATTTGGTGATTCCGACGGTCATTAGCGAACAGTTAAAACCTCTCATGTTACCATCTTTTTGATAACCACAGTAAACCAGTTTCTGTCAAATATTCCAAAGACGTGTACTATCTTCCTTTGTCTAAAGTTCTTTCTCTGAGTCGAATTCGTAAATATAGTCTTCTGGAGTATCACTGATTTTTTCACCGTACAAATGAACAAGAACAAAAGCCGGAGCATCCCGGTCCGATGAGTATGGAGAGTATAAGCTGACAGGCAAGGTATATCCTGTTGCGATAACACGAAATCCCATTTTTGTGCCGAACAGTCCAGCCAATGCTTCTCTTGAAAAACGGAAATAATCATAAGGATAGGCATGCAAGGGAAACGATTGGTGGGTCTTTATGTATAATATGCCTCCTACTTTCAACGCTTTCATCAATTGATGAGCAGCTAAATGCGGATATTTCAAATGTTCGAAAGTTGCGCATGCGATTATTACGTCGAACTGTTCTTCTCCAACAACTTCACTTAGTTGATGAGCGTCAGCAACCACCTGAACATCAACACCTGATTCAATGTCTGAGCCCAGGTATTCTCCAGCGTTTGGAACCCAATCATCGTGCCTGGTTGATCGCTCAGGAATCGACCTTTTAGTGCCCAATTCCAAGACACGTGGCTTATGCATAGCCCGACAGCGATTAAGGAATTCGTTAAGCACGTCTACATTGCCTATATAATCTGCAGACCTTGGATTGTATTTGTCACTAAAAACAGTAAGTGCATAAGCCAATCGCCTGATAGCCCTTTTTAAGCAAGATCTTATTGGTGCCCTTTCGAACGAAGCTGCGGACGAAGTTATTTGCAGCCGTTTTTTGCCTTTCAGATAAGCTTTAAGTCGTGAACGGAATTCGTTCCGGTCAAAAATCAAAAAATATAAAGCTTTGGCTATCTTCCTTCTTAACGTCCCCCTGGGAAGAAGACGGTCAGCTGCTTTTTTCAAAATCATTAAAGAAACCCTCAAATACGAACTACTTTTGCCCATTTCCAACTCTTTTATAGTTTTTTAATAATGGGCATATAGCTATCCAGCAAGTCGGCAGCGAGCCGGGAATTCTTAAAAGACAGTTTTTCTATTTCTGATATCTTATTGCGTACACGTTTCTTGAACTCCCCCTTATGTTTCCATACATATTGTGCTTTTCCGGCAATTTCTTCGGCTGTCGTGCTAAAAAGATCCAGGCAGTATTCTTCAATCCCCATTGCTTGGGCATAACCAAAGGCTTTGTGTTCATAGGCAACACATACACTCGGGACAGCTTGGCGGGAAGCAAATATGAAGGGATGATAGCGAAAAGAAACAAACAGGTCAAAGTGTCCTATCATACTCTGTTGTTCATCTGAATTATATTTATCTGTAATTATATAAATCCTTGCACCACAACCACTTCTTTCAGCAATTTCACTTAGAACATGAACGTCTCTGAATGTTCCATAAAGCTGCGGAAGCAGGACAAGATCGGCATCAAAAATCTCCAACAGTTTTTGCACAGTTGAAATTACTAATGATTTCACATTAGTTTTTTGGACGTCATTTCCTGACGGCACATCATCGAGAATCGTCATCCCGATAAGCATTTTTGAGCGATCTATTCGCTCATCTTCTAATATTTTTTCTCCCAAAGTTATATCAACGGGCTTTTGAAGACATGAGTCTATTGTGACTGTGGCTTTGTTGGTTTTAATTCCAAGGTTTTCAAAATAGGTCTTTGAGTAGTAATCTCGTAATGTGATTACATCAACTTTAGAAAGAAGCCATTTTCGCCATCTGTTGCGTTTTTCGTTATCAAAAGGCCCCATAGATGGCGCATAAATCATTACGGGAAGATTTATCAGTTTAGAAAGAAATATGTTGAATGCGTTGCTAAGTTCGCCATAGGTATAAAGATCTCCAAAATATGGTCCTGCAGGTGCTGATATAACTAAATCTGCTTGTGCAAAGGCCTTAATAAAGTCAGCTTTCTTTTGAAAAAGCTTTTTAAGAAACTTTAATTTCCAATGATAGACCAAGACACCCAAAGTTAAATAAACAAATTTTAAAAAGCGCCGCCTGCCAACGAGATAAATCATGTCGATAAATTTGGGGCCTTTAATATGATAATAATCTACTGAAGGAAGTGCGGTTAAGGATGTAAAACGAGCATTGGGGATCATTTTTTTTAAACCGTATAACATCCCACGGAATGCTGATTCATCACCAAGATTCGGACCATGCTGGTTAACTATTAAAATGTTTATGTATTCTTTGAACTCCTTTTCGTCTGGAAATAACAGTTTTTCTGAAATTGAGTGGGGTGGTTTTATTACATCGTGTCCCTTATTCATATATGAATAAATTGTTTTTTTCGTTCTGTGTATAAGAATTCTTCTAGATAGTTTTGATAGAAACAGCAAAATTTTATTTAAACTATAATTGATATACTCAATGCTTAAATTTCGAGAAGACAATTTTGAACAAACTTGTGTATACCAGCTAATAAAATAATCAGCTAAAGTGAGTTGGTGATTACTAAATACTTTGGAAATCTTCACAATATTTTCGGGGTACTTATGCTTCCTGCATTGAATATTGATTTTCTTAAAATATAAAGGCCAGCCCTGAGATTCAACAACCTTTTCAGGGCTTATTGGGAGCAAGTGTATTGCCTTCTCTTCAAACGCTTTTGTTAGAATTGATAAACCCAAATCGCTTCTTGCTATGCAGATAGAACGTCCCAGTCTATCGTTTTTTAGTATATCTGATAACCATGCATCTCCAAATGAGATATCAGCAAGTTCATTTGTTTGGTCCGTACAACAAAAACAATAGGGCGTTGAATAAACAAAAGACAAAAACAAGTCCGTCCAGATGGATTTTGTGTTTGGCAGATAAATTATTCTCCCGCTTTTGGTTTTAAATCTCAGGCCGCTAGGCCAACCTTGTCCTCTATAGGTAAACTCCAAAACTTCAGAAGGCCGAATCCCGTATTTTCTTAAAATGAAATTAGTGGCCTTGCTGCTTATATTGTGAGAACAAAACAAACCCAATTTTAAAACTATTTTCTGCTTAATATCCATCAATTGTTTTTCAGCCTGTCTTAATGACTGCAGGCAACATGGTAAAGCGACAATGGCTATTTTGTTAGATAATGACATTGCCTTTTTTATTGCTACGTTTATGGGGATTGGTGCATATCTGCTACCTATGGCTTGAAGGACTTGTTCCTTGGAAGTTGCTACAAAAGCCTGAGATTTTAAAGCGTCTTCTGAACTTGAACCGGCCAAAACAACACATTCTATTACGCCTTTTTCAAAACAATATAGCAAGATTGATGTTATTAAGCCCCCTGAAGTGGCATTCCAACGAATGTTGATGTCTTTTGAGTGTCCGAGGTAACAATTTTTGAAGCAGCCGAGAAACGGGCCAAACTCATTTTCTTTTCGAAGCTCCTGCCATTTTGCATTGCCGTTCTCAGGATTGCGGGCGCAAACCTTTAGGCATAGACCACAGTCTGTGCAAAGGTCTTTATCTATGTGGGCTTGAAACCATCCCTTGTTAAGCAAATTCATCTGAATAGCCTGCTCCGGGCATGTAATTTGACACATACCACAGCCGGTGCAAAGTCCGGTTTTCACAATTGCGCTTATATTTCTTTGTTCAAACTCGAACTGCTTCATATATTCCTTATACTTAAACTTTAGTTATAGTCTTCTAATGCCACTTGCTTGTCGTGGTAACACAACTGCTGCTTTGTAGGTAGCCAGAACATTGCCAGAGCATCCCTGATGTTTGATCCGACTTTCTTCCAACAGTACCGCTCTGTCGCAAAATCTTCGATATAACTACGGTAAATGCACAACCTCCCTTACCATCTACACATGGTTTATCGAACATAACCCAAAGATTTCAGCTTTTCGATTTCTTCTTCTGTAAGGTCACGAAGCTCGCTGTCAGTTTTCGTTTTCAGGAGGTCCTCTTTGCTCAAACGATGCAATTCAGCTTTCAAGGCCGACACTTTTTGATTATATCGCTCATCATTAATGAGGTTATTTTCTTCCTGAAAATCATCATTTAGATTAAACAATTCATAGCACTGGCGCTGTGGAGTATAGATTAATTTCAGACCGTCACTCACAAGGGAAAATTTATCGAGGTCTCCTCCCCAATTCCTGGGCAGACTCATTTCTGAAAAAATTTCGCGTCCGGTAATATTTTCGTCTCTCAGGTCAAACCCACGAAACGGCAAATTTGTTTCAACGCCGACCATTTTCAGAATCGTCGGCACTATATCAATGTGCTGGACGAAATCCTCCCTTACACCGGTCAAACGGTTTCCATATTTTACCATGAGGGGAACATGTATAAGGCTATTGTAAAGATTTTCTCCATGAGCGAAATAATAATCGTGTTCACCCATACCCTCACCATGGTCTGCTGTGAATATGATTATCGCATTATCATACAGGCCAAGCTCCTTCAGGGTGTCTATCAAACGCCCGATATGTTCATCCATATACCGTATTTCACCATCGTACTGTGAAATGTAGTAGTTCAAATCTCTATGGTCGCCTTGCTTCTGATATATGGGAATACCGCCTCGACCGCTTTTTGACTCATTGAGCGATAGGTTGTGAGGCGGGTATTCATCATGGCTGAACAACTTATCATAGCCCGCCGGCGGTCTATAGGGGCCATGTGTATCCGAGTATTGTATCCAGATAAACATCTGCTCTTTATGAAATTTCTTTATCAACTTAACAGCAATATCAGTAACGTTGTTCGCATTTGGACCTTTCTTCTTCCGCAAAGGAACCCTGCCGGTAAGACTATCATCATATACCTCAAATCCCTGCTCATAGCCTATCCTTTCCCCAAATATGTAATAATTTATTAAGGCTTTTAGTCCTTGCTTGAAAAGGTTTGGTTGTTTTCGTAACACAAAATTGCTTACTACGGCGAGGGTTTTATAACCCTCTGGTTGCAGAATTTCAGCCAAAGTGTCCACCTCTGCAGAAAGTGGTACATGCTTAATATAACCATTTTCACGGGGACGAGTTTCATGAGGGAAGAAACCGCTAAGTATACTCGGAAAGCTGAGACGCGTTTCAGGGCCGTGAGAAGAGCATTTTGTAAAGAGCATTGCATCTTTGGCGAAAAGGTCGATATTAGGAGAAGTATTTCTTGAATAACCGTAGCAGCCTAAATGGTCTGCCCTCAAAGTGCAAACCGTAATGAGAATAATAGACGGTTTATGTGCTTCATTGGTACTTTTGCGAGACCGGAAAGCAAACTGCAGAAATAAAAGTATAATGATTACTAATACAATACCAAAAACATACTTGATTGATTTTAAGCTCATTTAAATGTACCTCATTGATTTTTTGGTTAGAACTTGTACATTGCACTATGTAGGCGAACCTGCCTTTTACATAACCAAGCTTCACTTTTAAGGTCAATCACTAATGTGTATAATATAAGCTTTCAAGCCATGCTAAAATTTTTATATTTATCCAGAACATATACAGAACTACCAATATCACTGATTCGACCGTTTTCGAGCAGGATTACTCTGTCGCAAAATCTTTCCACGGCATTCAAATCATGACTGACGAATAAAATCGTTCTTCCATTTTTCTTAAATCCTTCGAAGGAACTATAACATTTCTGTTGAAAATCGATATCTCCAACAGCTAAAACTTCATCCACAAGCAATATCGGGCTTTCAACGCTTACGGTTATCGAAAAGCCCAAGCGTACCTGCATGCCGGATGAAAGGTTCTTGAGCTTTGCGTCAACGAATCTCTCCAGGCCCGCAAAATCGATGATCCAGTCATATTTGCCTAATATCTCATTTTTGCTCATCCCCAGGAGAGCACCATACAGAAAAATATTATCTTTGACCGTCAGGTCCCCTTGAAAACCGATACCTAATTCAAGAAAAGGAGCCACATTTGCATTTACCGATATTGTACCGGATGTCGGTTGCAGAACGTTAGCGATAAGTTTCAGTAATGTTGACTTGCCCGAACCATTCTTGCCGATAATCCCTAAAAATTCACCCTTATTAACCTTTAAGGTCAAATCTCGTACCGCATAGAGCTTTTCGTAAGTATGCTTCTGAAATAGACCGACAAAC
>QNBT01000017.1 GCA_003644205.1 Planctomycetota bacterium
CCAAAACATCGATGTCGCTGCTTCGGGAAAAATTCCGGCTCAACGCGGAACCAAACAGACCTAATCGTTTTACCGGCAAACGCCGACAAATCCGTTCAATCTCTGGTTTGACTTTTTCTATATCAATCATAGGAATAATATCGCTTATTGCTTTCTATTATTCAAGAATTTTAATTGCCCGACCTTATTGAATATAAGTTACGTTCCTTGTCTTTTTATACAGTAAAGTAACCCCCTTCGTGAAAAAGTCAACTGATTTTGGCCGGCATATTATCTTGCAAAAGCGCAAACAGCCGTTATAATCTCTGGCTGTAATGTCTTATGCCGATTTGGTTAACAGGAATCTTTGATGAGATTTACTAAAACATTTATACCGACCGTTAAAGAAGTGCCCGCCGACGCCGAGATAGCCAGCCATCAACTAATGATTCGTGCCGGCCTGATGCGAAAACTCGCCAGCGGGACCTACACGTACCTGCCGGCGGGCTGGCGGATTCTCCAAAAAATTATGGACATCGTCCGCGACGAGATGAATAAAGCCGGTGCCCTCGAAATCTCTATGCCGATGGTGCAGCCGCTGGAACTGTGGCAAAAGACCGGCAGAGACGTCGACTACGGTGAAACTTTAGGCAGATTCACCGACCGCCACGGCCGGGGCAATGTCCTGATGCCAACCGCCGAGGAGGTCGTAACGTGCTTAGCCGCCGGCGAAATCAACTCTTATAAACAACTGCCCATCAACCTGTATCAGATAAACGCCAAGTACCGCGATGAATTTCGGCCGCGATTCGGCGTCCTGCGCTCGCGTGAGTTTATTATGAAGGACGCCTACAGCTTCGATGTTGACGATGAGAGCCTGGATAAATCCTACAGGATAATGTATGGCGCCTACTGTCGAATCTTTCGTCGATGTGGCCTTGAATACGTTATCGTCGAGGCAGAAACCGGCGAAATCGGCGGCTCCGGCTCACACCAGTTCACCGTCCCCTGCGATAACGGCGAAGACGTCATCGTTTATACCGAAGACGGCTCCGGTGCCTGGAACCTCGAAAAGGCCCCCGTTGACCCGGCGCCAAAACAACAGGCCCCGAAAAATGTTCCGGACACAGAGGAAGTACACACGCCCAACGTCGGCTCTATTGAAGCGGTTTGCGATTTTCTAAAGTGCAAACCCCAGGATATGATAAAGACACTCATCTACTCGGCGGGTCCCGATACCATAGTTGCTGTCATCCGAGGCGACCACGACCTCAACACCGAAAAGCTCACAGGTGCTGTTGGCGGAAAACACATCGAATTGGCCGACGAGCCTACGATAGAAAAGGTAACAGCCGCCGCCGTCGGCTTCGCAGGACCCATGGGATTAACTGAAAAGGTAAATCTGGTCCTCATCGACCCTGCCGTTGCTGCAATGGCTGTTGGCATTACCGGCGCCAATAAGACCGACTACCACGTCAAAAACGTTGTCCCCGGGCGAGATTTTGCTCTTGAAGGCAAGAATATAAAAGTCGTTGATATTCGAAATGCTGTCGAAGGCGATACGCACGATGGTAAGCCACTGCTGTTTCGGCGAGGCATCGAGGTCGGTCAGGTATTCAAATTAGGCACAAAATACAGCGATAAACTGGATGCAAAATTTCTTGATGCCGAAGGCAACGAAAAACCATGCCTGATGGGCTGCTACGGTATAGGCATCAACCGCATCTTAGCCTCGGCCATTGAAATCAGCCACGATGATAAAGGCCCGATCCTGCCAATAACCATCGCTCCCTGGGAGGTGATTATTACACCCGCAGGAACAGGCACCGAAATCACTGACGCCGCCGAAAATATCTATACTCAGTTGGCTGAAAAGGAAATCGAGGTTCTGCTTGATGACCGGCCGGATATAAGAGCCGGCGTAAAATTCAATGACGCCGATTTGCTGGGTATTCCCGTCCGTGTTACCGTCGGCCAAAAGTCTCTTGCCGCCGGCAACGTCGAAATCAAGTTGCGAAGCGAATCCGAAAGCAGAAAAGTCGCTCTCGCCTCCGCCGCAGATGAAGTAATCGCCACTGTAAATTCATTAAAAGCGGTTCTGAATGTGGGAAATTGAAAATCCTAAGCCGGTCAAGTTGCTCATCGCCGTCATGGCAGCCGACGATGAGTGTCTAATCGCCGCTCTGGACGTGATAGTCGCCGAATTCGGCACAACTGACCTTGTAAGCGATGTTTGGCCGTTTGACCAGACTGATTATTACAAATCCCAAACCGGCCCACATATTCTCAAACAGTTCGCAAGTATCGACAAACTTATTGACCCGGGCGAGCTGGCCCAAATCAAGCACAAGACAAATCGAATCGAGCAAGAGCAGGCTGAATTGTTACATAAGTCGGGCGTCGTTTGGCCCAGGCCGATAAACCTCGACCCGGGGATAATCGAGCCGTCAAAACTGGTTTTGGCGTCAACAAAAAACTACTCCCATCGTATCTATATCGGCGAGCAGATGTATGCCGAGGTTACACTGACGTTTCACAAAGGAAAGTGGCAGCCTTTTCCATATACGTATCCCGACTACAAACAACATGGTTATCACGAATTCTTCAGCAAAGTCCGAAACAGGCTCATTAAGCAAATGAGTCAGAGCTTATAACTGATGCTGTTTCTACCTAAAAGTCGTACAGATTTATCAAGAACAATAGCAGATACTGCCGACTATAGACTAACGGCTAAACAAGGAGACTGAGCAATTCAGACATTAGGCGTATTGGCGGCGTGTTTGTTGGCGGGCACTTTTGTGACCTCAGCGGTGTTGACGGCTGTTGTCAGAAAGCTTGCCTTACGAACCGGTTTTGTCGCCCGGCCTGCCGAAGACAGATTTCACGATTCGATTGTGCCGTTGGGTGGTGGGATAGCGGTTTACTGGACGATGGCCTTATTTGTGCTTGGCGGCGCCTGTGCAGTCAAATTCCTCGTTGCACCGGGTTTTGCGGATTGGCTTGGTGAGTCCGTTACGGTCCACGCAGAAGGTTTCCTCGACAAGCTCGGCGGACTAATAATTGTGATGGTGGTGGCATTGGCGCTGCACGCCGTTGGCCTGTGGGACGACAGGAAGCACTTAGGGCCGGGCGTCAAGCTTATTGTACAATTTGCCGCGGCGGTAATTGCGGCGTTTTTCGCCGACATTCGGCTGGAGTTCTTCATTCAAAATAAATTGGTCACCTCCGCCCTTTCGGCTGTCTGGATAGTGCTGATTATCAACGCCTTCAACTTCCTCGACAACATGGACGGCCTCAGCGCCGGCATCGCGGTCATCACCTCGGCGGTCCTGTTTGTTGCCGCTGCGCTTAGCGGACAGGTATTCGTCGGCGCCATGGCATTAGTCTTTATCGGCAGCCTTTGCGGATTCTTACTGTTCAATTTCCCGCCCGCCAAGATCTTTATGGGCGACTCAGGCTCTCTTGTGGTTGGCTTTTTCGTCGCCCTGTTGACACTGCGCACAACCTACTACCACGAAGGACAAGGCGGCGGACTGTACGCCGTTTTCATGCCACTCGTGGTAATGGCGGTTCCCCTGTACGATTTTATCAGCGTTACGTTCCTGCGCCTCAGGCAGGGTAAAAGCCCCTTCGTAGGTGACACACAACATTTCTCCCACCGACTGCAACGCCGCGGCCTGACCGAGGCCCAAACCGTCCTGACGCTGTATCTGGCAACGATATGCACATGTGTCGGCGCAATTTTCCTGAAGGACGTCGATTTAGCGGGAGCGGTTCTGATATTCGCCCAGACGGTGATGATATTAGCCATAATCGCTATCCTTGAAACGACAGGTAACTGAGAATTTTCTATTTTCTATTGACTTATCGGCAAGATGCAAATTATGCAGCTCGATTCTGAAATCAGTAAACCCAAGCCGCTTAGACGGCTCGAATACGTGCTGCTGATACTCTGTGTTTGTGTATTAGCCCTAAGGGTCACATACGCCGAGAACCCGCACATAGTGCAGCTCAATACTCCTAATCGAATTTTGGGTAACGACGGCTTCAGCCTGGTTATTTCGACGGTACTGTTCGCAGCGGCAATTGTCTGGTGGCTGGGGATACTTCTATGTCGCAAAACCTCTTACCGCTTCAGCGGAATTGAGATTGGCCTTGCCCTTTTCTTAATAGCCGGTGTCATCGGCATTTGGGCCGCGTCAAATAAAAGGTCGGCGATTACAGATTTGGTAACGCTTATCGGGCCGATATTGATGGCGCTGCTGCTGATTCAGATACTGGACTCGTCGGAAAAAATAATATTGGTGCTCTTCGTTGTTGTCGCGCTGGGAGCGGCAGGTGCCTTTCAGTGCTTCGACCAGCTCCTTTCAAGCAATCAGTACATGATTGAGGACTATGAAAAAGACCCCGCCGGCCACATCGGGCGCGCCGGTTTTGAACCAAACTCGTTCCAGCATATGCTTTATGAGCACAGACTGTATTCAAAAGACATACGGGGATTCTTTACGACGGGTAATTCTGCCGGCTCTTTCGCCATTCTCGCAACATTCGCGTCAATCGGCCTGTTCATAGAGCAATTCAAAAACCGCCTAAAAGAATCTTCTCATATCCCCCTTGTATTATTTACAATTGTTACCGCAGTCGTTACCGCCGGATTAATCATCACCCACAGTAAGGGGGCAATTATCGCATCGGCCGTTTCAGCAGGCTTTCTGACGGCATATCTGCTGTTTGGACGATGGCTCTTGGCACACAGAAAAACCGTACTCGTTTTTTCCCTCTCAGCCGTTGTTGCTGGAGTAGTGGTTGTGGTTTGGTACGGTACATCGCACGGCTATCTGCCAGGCGGTAATTCGATGCTGGTAAGATGGCAGTACTGGCTTTGTTCTGCGAAGATGTACGCCGCCAAGCCCCTCACAGGCGTCGGCGGCGGCAATTTTGCCGCCTACTACACACATTATAAGCTACCGCAGGCACTGGAGGCGGTAAGAGACCCGCACAACTTTGTCCTGACTATACTTACTCAATACGGGCCTTTAGGCCTGCTCGGCTTCGTTACGGCCTTTGGATGTGTACTATACAAAACCATATTCACCGCAGCAGCAATAAACTCGCGCCCCTCAAATGAAAACAGTGGTTCATTTATGGCCCTGGCGGGCGCTGCCCTCGTTGCCATACTGGCCACACTTCTTGCTCTCAGGCCCATATTAACAGCCGACAACATTGGCGATACTTTTATGGTAAAGGTCTCCGTAATACTTACCCTGTACGTTATACCCGCAATTACGTTTTGCATACCTTTTCTGCTGCTGTGGCTAAGCGATGAGAAATCCTGCATCACCACCCGCGCCCGGGACAACTCCACACGAGCAGCCGTATTCTGCGGCCTTGTTGCGGTCCTCATTCACAATCTTATAGACTTCGCTATATTTGAGCCGGGCGTGCTCACCTGCTTTTGGGCAATGATAGCCTGTCTTGGGGCCACCGGTTTTGAGGGCGGCAGATACCGAATCTTCGTTTTCAAGCCCAGCTTCACGGTACGAATAACAGCAATAGCAGCAGTGGTAGCAGTCGTGTGGGTATATTGCGGCTATGCACTTGTGCCAACCGTCAAAGCCAGTGCCGCAATCCAGAAGTCGCTGCGGAATCCAAGCCAGGCGGTTCGCCTTTTGCCCGCAGCCGCAGCCGATGACAGATTAAATCCGGCCCCCTTCAATTTTGCAGGAAGATTCTATCTACAGCATTACAATCAAATTCCGGGTAAGCAGGCCCTTATGCTGATCCAGGCGGCGGAGTATTTCAATGCAGCAACCGAGCGCGAAAAGGCAGACTTCAAGAACTATGAAAAGCTGATGACTGTGTATGAATTGCTTGCAATACACTCGACCCCCGACCACACACGCCAATGGCTTCAAAAGGCTTATGGCTCAGGCCTCGAAGCCGCCCGGCGTTATCCGGGCAAGGGCATGCTGCAATTTGAACTCGGCAAAATCGCCGAGCGATTAGACGATAATGATGCGGCGCTGGCTCACTATAAAAAGGCCGTCAAAATTGAAGACAGCTACCGCGCTCAGTTTCGCAGAATGTATCCCGGCCGTGAGATGTTCAGCCGATTAGGCCAAAGCCGATATGAAGAAGCAAAAAAAAGAATAGCTAAACTGAAAGATTAAAGCTATTTTGGGACAGTTACCACTTCGTCCTCATTTTGCGGCGAAAAACGAATAAAAACAAATACCTGTCCCCAAATCGCATATCGTTCTCACCCTTTTACAAGTAAAAGGGTGCCACACAGACTCAGCAGGAATTATTCCTCGACCTGCTTGACTATTTCATCTGGAATGTCGAAGTTGGCATAGACATTCTGAATATCTTCGTGGTCCTCAAATTCCTCCATCAGGCCCAGAACCTTCTTTGCCGTGTCAACATCGTTTACCGGCACGGTGTTTTGCGGCACCATTGATATCTCGGCAACCTCAGTGGGGATTTCCCTTTCAGCAAGGGCTTTTTTGAGCTGCTCGTAGGCCGCCGGGTCGCATGTCAGCTCATAAATATCGGCCACTTTTTCCATGTCATCGGCACCTGCCGACAGGGCGATTTCCAACAGGTCATTTTCTTCGATGGCGTCGGTCCGGACGGTAATCAGCCCTTTCTTAGTGAACATCCAGCTCACACATCCGCTTGCGCCTAATGAACCACCTCGCTTTTCAAATATCTTCTTTATCTCAGGTCCGGTGCGGTTGCGATTATCGGTGAGACCATCCATCATAATAGCTATGCCTCCCGGAGCATAGCCCTCGTACAGCACGTCCTCATAGCTGACGGCGCCGAGCTGGCCGGTGCCTTTTTTGATGGCCTTTGCGATGGTGTCCTTGGGCATATTTGCGGCTTTGGCCTTGTCGATTGCGTATCGAAGAGTAAGATTCTGAGCAGGGTCGCCGCCACCGGTTTTGGCTGCGACTATTATCGAGCGGGCTATCTTGCTCCAGATTCTTCCCCGCTTGGCATCGTTGGCCGCCTTTTTATACTTTATTCCCGCCCAGTGCGAGTGTCCTGACATTCTTACACCCTCAATGAATTACCTTATTCAGCGGATAGGTAATGATTCCCGATGCTCCGGCACGCTTCAATTCCGGGATTAAACGACGCTCAATCTCATCTTCAATCACAATTTCCACCGCGACGTAGCTGGTATCAGCCAGCGGAGAGACCGTCGGGCTTTTCTCCGCCGGCAAAATCTTCAGAACCTTGTCAATATCCGCCTTTTTAACATTCATCTTCATTCCCACCCTCGCCCTGGCGTCAATCGCAGCGTTAAGCAGGATAGCAATGTTCTCAATCTTCTGGCGTTTGAACTTGTTCTTCCATGCCTCCCTGTTCGCGATGAACCTTGTTGTGGAAGTCATCACGGTATCAACGATTCTTAAATCATTTGCCCGCAGCGTCGAACCGGTTTCGGTCCGTTCCACGATACCATCCACAAGCCGGGCTTTTACCTCGGTCGCACCCCAACTGAATTCCACTTTAACGTTTATCTTCTTGGCCTCGAAATATCTCCTGGTGGCATTAACCAGTTCCGTGGCGATTATCCCGCCTTGCAGGTCCTTCGGCTCCCGGACCTTTGATTCGTTCGGCACCGCAAGCACCCAGCGAGCCGGATTGGGGCCGGCCTTGCTGTAGAACAGCTCGCATACTTTCTTAACGTCGGAGCTGCTTTCCACTATCCAATCATAACCGGTAATACCGGCATCCAGCACGCCGTCTTCAACGTATCGGCTCATCTCCTGCGCACGCAGCATAATCAGCCGAATCGCATCGTCATCGATCCGGGGGAAATAACTCCTTCCGTAGTCCGAAATCTTGAAACCTGCTTTTGCAAACAGGTCGAAAGTCGCCCCTTCAAGACTCCCTTTGGGAACACCTAACTTTAGTACCTTCTCTGACAAAGTCTCTCCTTTGGCTTAGTTTTTTCCTTCTAACCGCCCTTACCTGCTTTTTTTTTGCCTTTTTTCGGTGCGGCTTTTTTGGCCTTTTTCCTGGTTGCCCTTGGTTTTCCGGCTTTTTCACTTTCCTGTCTCAGAAGCGAGTAGAATTCGTACCCATTCGCCGCGGTGATTTGCCGTTCAAGAAAACCAACAATCTCATCGTCTGTCGAATCGGGATGGACCAATTCGCCTGCCCGTAAATATCCAATCATCTTGTCCGTAAGCGGAATGGCATGGCCGCCCAATGCCACAAGAACGCAATAGTTGATGGCAAAGCTGCTCAGACCATCGAGCTTTTCCAGTTGCTTCCTGGCCTCCCTTTTGCCGACCTCTGTGAGCGGGGTCAAGCTGACCATGTTGTATCTGTTATAAATTGAATTCAGAACCTGTATCAGTACCGAGGCGGTCTTGCGATAATCCTGGCTGCTGGAACCGAGTACTTCGAGGATTTCCTCTGTTCTTGACACGCGCAGCTCGTTCAAGTCAACAAAATGCCTCTCTAACCTCCGCAATATGGTCTTTGCCGTCGAGGCCCGTGTACGCTCGCTTACAATGGCATAAACGAGCGCATAAGCCGGGTCGCCAAACTCAATTTTTTTAGTCTTGGTGTATTTCTGTTTTAGCGAGCGGAACAGCTTGCTCACTCTTTGACCGTAGGTTTTGCTGTCTTTCATGCTCTTACCGCCGAAAACCAAATGTTACTGAGTATCGCTTTCTTCAGGCATCTGTGCATCTTTTTCTTTAAATTCTCTTGCCGCCTCTTCGATAATCTTAAATGTTTCGAGAGTATTTTTTATCCTGCTATCCTCACGAAAATTCAAACGTGGGCAAAACTTCGATGTCATTCTTTGGCTTAGCTGCACCCGTATATGCTTTGCCGCATGCTCAATAGCCATAAACGTCCTTCGCCGAACGGCCTCGTCATCCGTTATGATACTGAGAAAAACGTCGGCATTTCGCAAGTCAGCCGACACATCAACCTCTGTTACACTGACAAAGCCTTCAATCCGCGGGTCGTTGAGCCGGTTGGCAATCGTATCGCTGACCGATTCCCTCACAACACGAGCTACTCTTTCCTGTCTTCTCGACGCCATCCCAACCCCGATCTACTATTCGTTATTTGTGAAGTTGGTTACCAACAGCTAAATACTAACAACTATTCACCAACGACCATTAAAGTGTCCTGGCAACCTCTATTGTTTCGTATGCCTCCAAGACATCGTCAATCTTGACGTCGTCAAAGCCGGCTATCTTAATACCGCACTCCAGGCCCGCCTTCACCTCGCGCACATCATCCTTGAAATGCCGAAGGGACTCAATCGAGCACTTGTCCTTAATAACGATGTTGTTGCGCACGAGCTTTACTTTAGCGCTCTTGTTTATCACACCATTGTTCACGTGGCAACCCGCCACTGTGCCGAGGCCCGAAATCTTAAAGATATTTCTGACAACCGCCCTTCCAAGCTCCTTTTCCTCGAGTGCAGGCTCAAGCAAACCGGCCATCGCGTCCCCGAGGTCCTCGGTTATCCTGTAAATTACGTTGTATAATCTTATATCGACTCCCCTCGACTCAGCGATTTCCCTTACCCGGTCGTCCGGAATAACGTTGAATCCGATGACAATCGCCTGGGAGGCGTCCGCTAACACAACATCGCCCTCACTGATTCCTCCCACCGCCGCATGCAGAATCTTTATCTTCACTTCATCCGTATTCAACTCGTTGAGATACTTTATCAGCACATCCACGGAGCCTTGCACATCGGCCTTTATCACAAGATTCAACTCCTTGATGTTGCCCGCTTCAATCTGGCTGAATAGATTGTCAAGAGTAATCCGGGAGCGACGGGCGAGCGATTTTTCTCTCGTTAGCATCTTGTTCTGTTCGGCGGCCTCCTTCGCTTTGTTGATGTCATCCAGACAGAAGAACCTGTCGCCGGCCTGTGGAACATCGCTAAGACCGGATATCTCCGCCGGCATTGAACTTGTGGCTTTTTTAATAGCCTTGCCCCGACTGTCCCTAAGCGTTCGAATCCTGCCGTACCCGGCGCCTGCCAGAACAATATCCCCCTTCTTGAGCACACCTTCCTTGACCAGAATGGTTGCCACGGCTCCCTGCGTCGGCGTCATCTTTGCCTCGATAATCCAGCCTGTTGCGGGAATCTCCGAATCGGCCTTGAACTGGCTCAGCTCGGCGATGTAGTCGAGATGCTCAATCAAATCCTCTATGCCTTCGCCGGTTAGCGCACTGGTTTTGACCACCTCAACCTCGCCCCCCCACTCCGTCGGAGTCAGTCCGTGTTCGGCCAACTGACCATACACACGATTGACATCCACGCCGGCTAAATCGATTTTGTTAAGTGCGACTATCATATCAACGCCCGCCGCCTCCGCGTGGTGAATCGCTTCAACCGTCTGAGGCATGACACCATCGTCCGCAGCCACCACCAGCACGACGATATCCGTTACGTTGGCACCCCTTGCCCGCATAGCTGTAAACGCCTCATGTCCGGGTGTATCTAAAAAAGTAACCTTGTGGCCCTTACATTCGACCTGATACGCCCCGGTATGTTGTGTTATTCCACCTGCTTCGCCTTTGGCCACGTTCGTTGACCTGATCCGATCCAACAGACTCGTCTTGCCGTGGTCAACGTGCCCAAGCATAGTTACAACAGGTGGGCGCCTTTGGAGATTCTTACGTTCTCGGGACTCGAATTCGGCCTCTATCTGTGTCTGCAACGTCTGCTTCAGCTCGACGATCAACTCTGTGCCGAAATCCAGCGCAACAAGCTCGGCCACATCCGTCGCAATGATCTGATTAGCCGTTGCCATCACCCCCTGAGCCATCAGTTTCTCGATTATGTCTCCAGCCTTAACCGCCAACACCGCTGAAAGGTCCTTGACGGTAATCGGCTCACTTATTACCGCCTTTTCAGGCCTTTCAATAGAAGACACGGCTTCGGAAGGCTGTCTGGTCTCGATACGGCGGACAGGCCTTGACCTGAGCGTCTCGCCCCTGGCAGCAGCCAACCGTGCCTGTCTTTCTTCGAAATCTTTGGCACGCATTCGTTTGCTGAACAGCCTGGCCTTCTTCGCCTCCTCACTTACGACCTCCTGGGCTTTACGACGCCCGCGGGTCTTCTCTCTGACACCTCGCTTGGGCTTGGTTAAGCCCGGTATTTCCGTACCGGGCGCAATAAGCGGTTCCGAAATCGGCTTATCATATCTTGGCCTGGGCGGTTTGGGGCGTATTGGTGGTCTTGGTCTTCGAGGAACAACCTCATCGGGCTTGACTTTTTCAACCCGCACTACATTGGGGCCGGTTAATTCTGCAGGCTTAGGTTTTTTAAGCATCGGCCCCGCCGGCACTATTGGCTCGGGTTTAGGCTTGGCCCTGGGTTTGGCTTTGCGTTTGGCCTTGGCCTTAGGCTTTGCCTTGGCTTTGGCTTTGGTTTTGGGCTTTGCCTTTTCTGCCTCCGGCGCCTCAGCCACTTCAACTGCTTTTTCTACTTGCCCTGCGGCGACAGCCAAAGTCTCCGGTGCCTCTTGTGCCCGGGCGGGGGGTTCGTCTTTCTTCACGACCTTTTTGCGTTTCTTGCGCACCCGGACCTTTTTCAAATCGACCTTCTCGGTCGTCTCCACCGTGGTAACGTGTTCCCCCTCACTGAACCACTCACGAATCGTAGCGGCAAGACCGGCCGAAATTGTGGACATATGATTATTAACGTCCAGGCCTTCGGCCTGACACTTTTGGACAATCGCCTTGCTCTTTACGCCCAATTCCTTGGCTAACAGATGTACTCTTGTCGCAGCTTTAGCCAAATCAATATTCCTGTAACGCCATTCACTTCGACACGAAAGGTTTACTGCTTACCTTCCGGTTCTTTCTCATCTTCGAGACACTCCTTCTGACCCTGCTCCTGGGCCATGATGTCCTCTGCCTGTTTCCTGATTTTCTCCGAAGCCATCTTCCTGGCCTCTTCACTGGCAGCGGCAACTATTTTCCAGGCCAACTTCTCATCAAGCTCAAGTTCCTTCACTAAAGGCTCGGTTCCTACTTCCTCCAAATCCAGTACACTAACGATTCCCAATGCCAGAAGTTTATCAACAAAAGTATCGTCAACTCCTTCGACGTCCTTCAGGCTGGCCGACAGACACTCCACTTCCTTGTTATATTCTTCGGGCGTTAGTATGTCGATATCCCAGCCCGTCAGCCTCGCCGCAAGACGTACGTTCTGGCCGTGTTTCCCTATCGCCAGGCTGAGTTGCTCCTCGCCGACTACAACGGTAGCACGCCCCAACTCGAAGCACAAAGCGATCTCGCTGGCCTTGGCGGGCATCAGCGCATTTGAAATCAGAACCTGCGAAGAGTCGCTCCATCTGACAATATCGATCTTCTCTCCGCCCAACTCATCTACTATACTTCTGATTCTGCTTCCTCTCACGCCTACACACGCACCAACCGCATCTACTTTGTCGTCGTGAGAAACCACCGCGATCTTTGTTCGATAGCCGGCTTCCCTCGCAAGCGACTTTATCTCAATAATACCTTCCGTTACCTCAGGCACCTCCAGTTCGAAGAGCCTCCTGATAAAATCGGGATGTGTACGTGATAAAATTATCTTTACCTGGCTCGAGGCCTCCCGAACGTCAAGAATCAGGCACCGAATTCTCTCGCCGGGATGATTAACTTCTCCGCTTATCTGCTCGATTTTCGGCATAAACCCTTCGGTGCGGTTGTCAAGGTTCACAATTAGTGTGCCGCCTTCATATCTTCCTGCTATTCCATTAACAATTTCGCCCTTTCTCTGAACAAAGTCGGCGAAGATACTGTCTCTCTCGTCCGCCCTTATTTTCTGTATCATTACCTGCTTGGCCGTCTGGGCGGGAATACGACCCAACTGACGAATGTCGATTTGCGCCTCGTCCTTATACACACTGATTTGGCCCGTCGTCCGGTCAATGTTCACAGCCACTTCAATGTCCGGGTCGCCGAAGTGTTTTCTCGTTGCAGAGGCCATCGCAGCTTCCAGGTCCTGGAATATCGACTCCTTGTCGATATTCTTGTCCCTCGCAATATTCTCAACTATCCTCAGAAGTTCCTGACTCATTTTTCCTTTTTCCTACTGCAAAAACAAAAAAGTGGAAACCATCAGGTTCCCACTTAGACCCACCATACTAAAACCCGGCTCAATGGGCGCCGGCGCGCCTCTCAAGCCGCCCGCATTTTATCGCTTATCAGGGCACTGGCACTGCCCTCCCGCGATGAACGCTTCGTCCGCAGGTTCCCTGAAAATATACATACACACCTATCCACCGATTCCGGCGAATCTGCACATCCGCATAGCGCGCTTTAACACTATACGGGTGCACGGCTGATACATCCTTTGTAACGCATTCGCGCACCCTCACACTAACGGTATAAACCATTTCAACAGAACTAATTATAACTTAAATATACCCGCTGTCAACATTTATAAAAATAATTTCTGATTGTATAAAGACTTGTTTTGTCGCCAAATGAAGGCCACCTTCAAATCTCAACGGGATATGATATGCCGGCCCCTCCTGACAACTCGACGAACGTCCAATCTTGTAAAAAATGATGTGGGAATCTCCACAAGTACCCTAATAGCAAGATGTTACGGTAAAATTCAGAGGCCCGAAAGTGCCGGTTTTTTATACACCATTGCTATCTGTGGGTGTAGTACTACTCTCTATAACTGCTTCTATCCCCTTCTTAGTTGGCGCACCGGATATACAGCCGTCAGCCCCCAGTTCAACACTCCGTTCAAGCGTCCATCTGCCTTTCCTGCAGCTCGCCGATATCGTGAAACCGACATTCTCTCCCTCGGCTTTACCAACCACCACCTCACATAATGCCGACCGGCCCCCTAAGTCATCCACGTTTAATTTAACCGCAAAGCCTTTTTCCCGGCCCTTCAGCACCTGTTTGTTTTGCCTGACCCACGCCCGCCCGCTTGATTCAAGATTCCTGCTCACCGCTTCAAGCGCCATCCTGTTCGTCTCTACTACCATAGTCCTTGAAGCGGCAGACAGCACAAATAGCGCCATTCCAAAAAACCAGATGAATAATACCACGACAAACATCGTGAAACCATTTTGCTTTGCTTGTTTCATTGTTCCCTCGAGCATGCCCCTCTTATCCCGAGAAAGTAAACATGAGAATTTTTCAGCTTCTTCTCCCAACAACCCAATACCTTCCGCTTTATACTCCTCGTAACTTCAACAGCGTAACCTGCGCCTCCCTTCTTCCAAACTTTCCAGCTTATGTCGGCGCGGGGAACATTCCACATATCAATGTCTTCGCCCGAGACAGCCTTGTCTTTGGTAACCTTACCACCATTGAGCCGATACACAATTACACCATCTTCTGTCCCGATCAATAGAACTTCATCTCCCGACTGCAAAGGACCAATGTTATCCGGCAGCGACTTAGCCGTCTCGATGTCATTCTGCAGCCTTCGAAGCATATGCGAAACCGTAACGTTGGCCTGGATATCTTTATGCATTTGCGGTATATCAACGATTACGATTCTAAACGTCCTGGCGCATAACCCTGTTACCACCGCCAATATCGATAGCATTATTATTACTTCGATAAGCATATAACCTTTACGAACCATTACTGCTCCTGCTTAACCGAAACATATCTGCATAATTGGACCTCGACCTTTCTGTGCAAAGATTTATTAGTAGCTGTAACCTTTATGAGCCTAAGCCCCTTCCAGTCACCTTTCCCCACCGATTCCTCAACCGTCACCCCAAGCCCCTGCCAGAGTCTTGCAATATCTTCAGGACTCAATTTTTCGCCGGTTGCCTCTATACAATCAAGCTGCGCCTGCGCCGCCGACGTACACTGCTGCCTTGCTAACAGCAACCTGTTAAGCCGGCCCGTTGCACCCATAGTCTTAATGAAAGCGAAAAATATTAGGCTCAAAACACCTATCGATACAATTACCTCTGTCGTCAACCAGCCGTTATTTCTTCCTCGTATAAACATAACACATCCTCTCGCTAAGGCACCACCGAGTCAGCGGCGTAGTGAATCATCGCAACCATCGGCGAAAATATTGCATGGACGACAAAGCCGACTACGAGACCTAACATCAGTACCGTACACGGCTCTAATATAAACATCGCAAGATGTACCCTGTAACTGTAATTCGACCGGTAAAATTCTTCCAGCATCTCAAGAACCTCCGGCGTATTGCCTCGATTAACCTCCGAATCGAATGCCCACGCTAAAGTATTTCCCATACCGCTTTTCTGGGCAGCGGATGAAATGTCTTCGCCTGCTTCAATCCTTTCAAGCCACTTTCCAATACGACTTCTGAAGCAGTTATTAACGTCCAAACCAAGTAAATTACGAATCGCATCGTTCACCGCACAACCTGAATTTAGCGACACCCTTAAAAGACCGACAAGCCGAAGCATCGAATAATTAAACTCGAACCAGTGCATAACAGGGGCGTGCCATTTGATAAAATCAGAGATTCGAGAAAGCAGATACGGCTTCTCCGGACGCCTCGACCTAAGTCTTGCATAAATCAAAACGGGACCACCAACAATAAACACAACCGATAAAACTAATAATAACAACTCGTTTCCGGTTAAGGAACTTGTCATAGCCAAAAGAAAAGCCGTTGACTTCGGCAAGCCTGCTTCGCCCTCGCTTATATCCTCCAATACTTCGGAAAATACAGGCATGATTTTCATCATAAGGAAAAACAGGATACCCGTTAAAATAAGCAGCACAATCACCGGATAGGAAGGGTGAACAGGCTGAATTCTCCGGCTCGCGTCGAGCCGTTCAAGCAGGTTTTGTTCAATACTCTTGATTGCCTGCGGCAATTGATTGACCTTCTCGGCAGCCGATATCGTGGCAACTACATCCGGCGGACATTTCGGATAACCACGTTTTATAGCTTCAGCAAGCGAATAACCCTGCACCAACCATTTGGATATCTCACGTAGAATATTTGCC
>QNBT01000018.1 GCA_003644205.1 Planctomycetota bacterium
AGACCTGATGGGTGTTTTGGGAAATGACGAAGTTGGGGACCTCCAAAACCATCTGATTGTAAGAACGAGCTGACCATTTGTTGAGATATGCAGCGTAATGGCCGATGGTGCTGTCAACGGAATCAAGTGCTAATATCAGGCTTGTTAATGCCACCGACCGTTCTATTTCGTCTAAGGAGAGGTTGTCGATTTCTTCGCGTATTGCATCGAGCCTTCGTGTGTTGTGAATCTGCCAGGGTTTCTTGAGGTTGTCGTGTTGCTTGGCCAGGCCGCCGTTGGGCCTGCCTCCATAGTTCTCGGTGAACCAGCCATCTTTGCCCGGCAAGGAGTTAAGGTGCTCGATTAGATCTTTATAGTGCGCCCTTGAATGTTTGTTAAGCAGGTAGCAGGTTCCGAACACCTTCGACCAGATGGCGCTGTCATTTGCGATAATCTCATGCCCCAAACGCGCAAGGGCCTGCGAGACTCTCGTAGTTCCCGAAAAGCCGTCAAGTATCCTGCGGGGCCCCACTTTTCGTGTCAGGTGCAAAATATAGGGCAAAAGCTTTAGCTTGGAACCTGCATACTTGACACCCTCGGTTGTTGGAGCATCTATAACAACATCATCGAATAGTGATAGATTCCGCATTTTATTTCATATATCGTATCTAATCTGGATTCCGGGTCCCTCCTTCGCACAAGGCTACGGAGGACAAGCAAGCCCGTAATGACAATACCAAATGCGGAAAGATAATGTCAAGGTGACAATGGCTTTGCGTTCAGGATTGTGGAGAGGTGGTCGGGGTTCAGGAAGGCGTCTGGGCCGTTGTGGTTGTATTTGGCCAGGGCCTTTATCACAGCGGCGAACTTTTTGTCTAAGCGGGCAACAAAAGTAGTGGGTTTATCGAGGTCGGGGGGTATCTCGATTTGATAGGCGTGGAGAGTGAGTCGGTCGATGAGCGGCTTTTCGGCTTTATCCTTTTTTGGTCGATAGTCCAGCTTGAAATCAGAGAGCATTATTGGTCTGGTCGAGCCATAAAGAGGGTCGATGGCAAGAGGCATTCCAATACTCTTAAGGTGGACACGGATTTGATGTGTCCTGCCGGTTACCGGCTCTGCCAAAAGCAGTGCGACCGCGCCGAAATCGGCTAAGAGCTGCCAGCGAGTAACAGCCGGTTTGCCTCTTTTTGGGTTGGTCCGCATGACCTGCGGATTCTTTCGGCTGTGCGATAAGGGCGTATCGATTGTGCCGCCCTGACGGCGGACGGGGCCTGCTACGAGGGCAAGATATGTTTTCTTAACCAGCCGCCTTTCAAACATAGTCGATAACTTGCTTTGAGTTGCGAGGTTTTTGGCTAACAGCATTACGCCGGAGGCGAATTTATCTAAGCGGTGGACAAGTCGCAGGCTGGTTTCGGCACCTAATTGCTTTTTCAGGACGGGCACAAGGTCAGGCTCACCTGTGCGGTCGCAGGTAGTTGAAAGGCCGGCGGGTTTGTTGATAACGACCAGGCCTAAATCCTGATAGATGATTTCAATATCATTCTTTGACATAAAAAACCGGTGGGCCACAGGCCCACCCTACCTCCTTGATTTGTTGAAAAAACCCCACGTTAAACGTGGGGCTAAATAATTAGCCTGCGGTTTTACCGCAGGTTTTGACTCACAAAATCACACCTGACAAAGTACTAAGTCAATTCGACTGACCAGTAGGCGTTGTCGAGGAACTGCTTCCAACTGCGATAGCGGTCGTGACTCAAATGCACATGGATCACGGGATTGCGTTTTGGCCTTGCAGGTTTCGTGATGAGGGTCATGTGGGCCTGCTTGGGCGTTCTGCCGCCCTTTTTTACATTGCATTTGGCACAAGAACAGACAATGTTCTCCCAGGTGGAGCTTCCGCCCAGGCTCCTCGGTATCACGTGGTCGAGCGACAGTTCCGAAGTGGGGAATTTCTTTCCGCAGTACTGGCACCGGCTGCGGTCACGTGCAAAGATGTTTCTTCGGTTGAACTTAACCGGCCTTCGCGGCAGGCGGTCGTAAAATAAAAGCCGGATAATCCTCGGTACAGCAATGTCAAAATTCACCGTCGATATCCAATCGTGCTCGTGGGCCTCGAAGGTCTTTCGCAGTTCGCTTAGTTCACGCCAGCTTTCGAAGTCATAGTTCGAATAGGTTCCTTCCTCCCAACTGATAACCTCGGCCTGGTTATTTAACAACAGGGAAAATGCCCGCCTGACTCCGATTACACGCAGGGCCAGGTAGTGCTTATTGAGTACAAGCACCCTGCACCCCAGGCCGGACTGTGACGGGCCTGCTATCATTGATACTCCTCAATCGGCCTGTAGGCACTCATCGGTAAAACCTCCCTACAAGATAAATCGGCTAAAAATAATTGGGATCGCCGTAATCACTGTAATATCCATTGTCCTCGGCTGCGACTATGTCTTCTTCATTGAAACCCCTTGCTAATGCCGCCTCCAACTGCTGGCGCTCGGGGCCGATTATGCGATCGAACGCCTCCTGGTCCCGGGGCGGCCCCATTGAATCGAGCATAGCAAGCAACCTGTTAACCTCCGCTTCTTGTTCGGTGCCCCGCAACGTTTTCCAGGCATTAAATTCTTTTTTCAACTCGTTATAGTAAACGGTACTGTCAACCGCCATCGAAGGAACGGATTCGCCCGACCCGGTGATGAGCCTTGCTGTAACCGAACCTGGAAAAGCGGGATCGCAGTTTTTTGCTTTTTCAATAAGCTCATCCGCAAGTGCCGATACCTCATCGACAACATCGGCCTCGGCTAAATACTCGGCCAAGACCATCTTGCCATATAACGCAAGTATGTAGTTATTCAGAACATCACATGCAAACTCATCACTTCCTGCGAAACGCTGTTGTACCTTCGAATACTCCTCAGTCGCAAGGTTGAAACTTTCCTTTGCCTTTTGGGCATAATCAGAACCTGCCAGGGCATATTTCGAAGCATCTTCGCCTAAAGTGTTTGCCGTTGAAGACTCCAGTGTGCTTGCTACTGACTGCAATCGAGAGCTTAAGTATTGATGGAATCTCATGCTATCCAATTGGGCCAGAGCAATCTGACGGTAGGCCTCGGCCAGGCCGACAGCAGAGGCCCTGCTTATGTACCGGGACCTGGCCTTTTTGTACATGTCCGCCGCCTTTTGAAACAGCGAAATCGTCTCATCAATCGCCTGGGAGTAAGTTTGCTGCAGCTTTTTCAGGTCCGTAGCAAGCCAGGCAATCCGGCCGCTGTGCTCATCTATTTGCCTGTTGGCCTCGGTAAGCTGAGCTTGCGAGTCCTGCCTCTGGGTTGAGTTTCTGATGTCGTTTATCTGCTGCTGAACCGAGGCGATATCCGACCGAAGCTTTTGCAACTGAGGCTGGACGATGGCAATTTGACTTTCGATGTACCTTATCTGGTCGCTGGCGGCCTGTGCATCCAGGAAATAACTTTTCCTGGTCAGCAACAGGTCGTAGCCGGCATGGGCCAGTTCGAGCTTCTCATCACCGCCGGCTGCCTCGGACTGACGCAGCTTCTCGTTGGCCTGCCGCTCAATAGCATCGACCGAGCCCTGCGCCTGTTGCCTTCTGCGCTCAAACTCGGCCTTTTGCTCTTGCAACCGACTCAGTTCGGCCTCGGCAGCAGCCAGCTTTTGCTGGATACCCTCTTTTTGGTCGTTGCCGGTTATTGTTTTGGAAAGCTCTGAAATTTCCCTGTCGGTGGCCCTAAGGAGGCTGTTGAGCCGTTCCTTTTGAATCAGTAAGCTGCTTATTCTGCTTGCCTGCAGAGATATCTCATCGAGTGTGACATTGGCCAGTTCTACAACCTCAGAAATCCCGGATTGCTTACGCTGGGCCTGTTCAAAAGTAAGGTCGGCACTTGCCAGGAACACAGGTTCAGCCGCGGAGCCGGCGCCTGCGGCATCTCTAAGCGCCTCTTGCACGGCTATGGCGGCCTTGTCAATATCGCCCCGGCTCGCAGCCATATCGAGGGCCGCGGCGGCGTTTTGACGGAGCCGCTTAGCCGCTTTGTTTTCAGGATTATCCGAGCAGCCTGCAAACACAAAACCGGCAGTACATGCCATAAAAAGGCCGTTAATCAGATTTTTCGATTTCCAACGCCACACTCGCAAATCCTCCACAAACCAGTCGATTTTAACAAACATATCATACAGTATGGCCACAGGCCCTGTCAAGCTGTTTATTTATCGAAAAAGGCACAGAGACACAAGGTGAAGGAATCGCTGTTTGGCTTGACGCTGCGGCGGTTCCATTCTATAATAAGGACTGACATAAATTTGAAAGGAACGTCATGGATTTTGAAGAAACTCAAGAAGGTGGTTTTGAGGAGCATATTCCGGTGACACATTCGACAGGAGCCGCAGCAGCCGGGACCGGCGCGCCTTATCCGGCGCCTGCACAAAGGCCGAAGCGCAGTGGCTGGAGGATGGTTCTATGGATAATGCTGGCGCTTTCGGTAATTGCAAACTTCTTTTTGTTCGTCATTCTCATCGCCGCCGCAGTATTTTTTGCAGCGGGACAAAAGGACTTCTTTGCTGAAAATGTCGTAAGGAAGGGTTCTTTGGGCAACAAGATTGCCATCGTTCGCCTGGAAGGGATTATAAACAGCAGGCTCAGCGAAGACATGCGAGAGCAGATAAAAACAGCGGCGGATGACGATAGGGTAAAGGCTGTGATTATTCGAACGATCTCACCTGGAGGCACCGTCTCAGCAAGCGACCGGATACACCATGAAATCACAAAATTTCGCGCCGAGACCGACAAGCCTGTGGTGGCTTTTATGCAGGGTATCGCCGCTTCCGGGGGATATTATACATCGGTTGCCTGCGACAAAATCATAGCCGAGCCGACAACAATTACCGGCTCAATCGGCGTTATGAGCAGCCACATTGTGGTGAAGCGACTGCTGGAGGAGAAACTCGGCATCTCGTCGGTGGTTGTAAAGAGCGGTCCGAAAAAGGATTGGCCGAGCATTTTCGAGGAGACGACCGATGAGCAGAAACAGTATCTCATGGATAAGCTCATCAGCCCGACGTACGAGAGGTTCGTGGGACTGGTCAATGACGGCAGGGGCGCACTCACAGAATCACAGGTGAGAGAACTGGCCGATGGCAGCATTTATGGAGCTGTCGAGGCGCTGGATAAACGCCTGATAGACCAGATAGGTTATATTGATGATGCAATAGCGTTAGCCGAGTCCTTAGCCGGGATTGAAAACGCCCACGTGATTGAATATGAAAGGCCGTTTTCTTTCACGACATTGTTGAGCACCCGGAGCGAGAGCATTTGGAATATGGACACCGATGCAATCAGAGAGTTAGCCGTCCCACAGCTTCTGTACCTCTGGAACGCTAACTGGTAATCGAAAGAAGTTGCTCTATAGAAAACCTGAGATTTTGGGACAGGCCCCTATTTATCCTTAAATCCAAAACACTTACGAATTTATATGTCATAAATTCACCAACTTTATTGGATGAGAACCTAAAAATAGGTGACTGTCCCAGATTACTAAGCCGCCTGCCGTCCGGATGTGTTGGGGGGAGGAGCGGCAGGCGATCCCTTTCGTATTAGAAAGGAGTTTGGCAAATGTTTAATACCCCATTCTATCACAATAACTTGGTCAGGTCAAGCAAAAAGTGTCTGATTCGATGATAGGGTGTGAAATTTCTTTCCGGCGGTCTCTAAGACTTTGTCCGGCATGGACTTATGTGCAAATGTCATTCTGAACAAAACGCTGCCAAGCCGGTGCTTGACAGTGGCACCCAAATATATATAGTCTTTAAATTATGCTAAAGGCGGTTATATTTGATTTTGACGGCGTAATAGCGGATTCTGAGCTGTTACATTACAGGGCATTCAAAGAAACAGTTAGCAGGTACAGTGTGGACCTGACCAAAGAGCGCTATTACGACGAATATCTTGGCTATACGGACATTGAGTGCATCCGTGCGATATCGGCGGACTTCGACCTGGGACTTGATGAGGCCCAAATCGACCAGTTGATGCAGGAGAAAACGAAGCTATTTGCACGTATGGTGCAAGCCAAAAGCACGATTATTGACGGCGTTTGCGAGTTCGTAGGTATGTTAAGGCAAAATGGCTTACGTTTGGCGGTGTGCTCCGGTGCGTTGCTTGGGGATATCGAGCTTATGTTAGACGGGGCTGATTTAGCGGATTCGTTCGAGATAATAGTGGCAGCCGACCACGTTCACAAAGGCAAACCCGACCCGGAAGGATTTCTGCTGACGCTGCAGCGGCTCAATGAGGCCGGGGCCGAGCAGATTGGGCCGGGCGACTGTGTCGTTATTGAGGACTCACCATGGGGGCTTAAAGCGGCCTCTGCGGCCAGGATGCACACAATTGCTGTAACTAACTCGTACCCAACTGAGCAGTTGGCAGGATTGGCACAGAAGGTAGTAAACCGATTGAACGAATTGACGATTAGCGACTTACAAAGTGTGTGTACTGCGTGAGATGTGTCTTATTGTACCAAGTGTCCTATGCTACTTAAAACGGCGTTTTCCAGTGCTATAAAGGCGTTTTTGTGGGGCTTGACTTGACGTTTTGCCGTAACCGGATATACTTTAATGACCACTCCCTTATCACAAGTTAGGCGGCTAATGGTGCAGTAAAAGGGGTATAGGACTGTCGGCTTGTCTTTGTGAGGGGGGGTTGTGGCCTCATGGAGGAGTGGGACAAGTTATGTTTAACGGAGTATTAGCGGATATGGAGTGGATGTGTCGGTAAAATTCGACAACAGCATAATCAGCCGGATACAACAGGCTACCGATATTGTGGATGTGATATCAGAGCACTTGAGCCTTGCAAAAAAGGGCAAGGAGATGGTGGGACTGTGTCCGTTCCACGCTGACCACAAGCCGAGTCTGAATGTCAATCCCGCCAAGCAGATATTCAAGTGTTTTGCCTGTGGGGCCGGGGGCGATGTGTTCAAATTCGTGCAGCTTAGGGAGAATTTAGGCTTCGCCGACGCCGTTGAACGGTTGGCCCAGCGGGCCGGGATAAAACTGGAGCCGTTGAGGCGCAGACGAAAAGAAAGTGATAAACCCGATGCCGACCCAAAGCGTGTGGCCCAGGCCAATGCGTGGGCTCAAAAGCTATGGCAGAACAATCTCTACCATGAGCAACAGGGTGCAAAGGCACGCAAGTACATCAAGCAGCGACAGATAAGCGTAGAATCGGCGAAAGAGTGGGGCTTAGGCTTAGCTCTGGACGGTTGGGACGACCTTGTTAGGCAGGCAAAGGCAGCCGGCATCCCCCCAAAGCATCTGCTGGATGCCGGACTTGTGGTCTCTAAGGACGGCGGCGGAGTCTATGACAAGTTTCGCAACAGGTTGATGTTTCCCATCTCGGATGTAACAGGCAGATTAGTCGGCTTCGGGGGTAGAACTTTAAGCGAAAAAGAGGCCAAGTACATGAACTCGCCGGCTACCGTCCTGTTCGATAAAAGTACCTGTTTGTATGGGCTGGACAAGGCGCGGCACGAAATTGTTTCAAGTGGTACTGCCGTTGTTGTTGAAGGTTATACGGATGTGATAATGGCTCATCAATTCGGCTTCCGCAACGTCGCCGCGACCTTAGGGACCAGTTTTACCACCGGTCACGCCAGAGTACTGCGGCGATACGCCAAGCGTATTATATTGGTCTTCGATAGTGATACGGCGGGTATGGAGGCCGCAAACAGGGCGTTAGAGGTCTGTCTTACGGAGCGAATTGACATTAAGCTGGCGTTTGTTCCTGAAGGTAAAGACCCGTGCCAGTTTCTGCTGGAGTCCGGCCAGGATGCATTCGGGAAGGTTATTGCCGGCGCGGTCGATGTCATGGAGTTCAAGTGGCAAAGACTTATCGACGGTATTGGCGCCAGCGACAACCTCACGGACAGGCGAGCGGCTATAGAAGAGTATTTACGAACCGTTGCCGTAGCAATTAGAAGCGGCAGGTGCGATGCACTAACAAAGGGGCTGATAGTCCACAAGCTGTCCGAGATAATAGGCCTTTCCGGCAATCAGATAAACCGTGAGTTATCCAGACTTACAGCGCAACTTATAAGAAGCGACAATTTTGCAGTGCAAAATCAAAAGGTGGTCAGTACAGATTTGCCGGACGGCCTTTTTGCGAGGGCTCAGCGGGAGATATTAGAGGTATTGCTCAATGAACCAAAACTCTTCGAGAGCGTAGCAGCAAAAGTTACCGTTGAAGATTTTGATGACAAGATTTTGCGCGAAATTGCTGAGGTAGTGTTTGAGTCATTGGGCAAGAACGAAAAGGCGTCATTGAAGACTTTATTAAGCAGACTTGAATCTGTCCAGGCCGGCAGCGCTATTGTCGATATGGCCCAGGCGGGCGCCGAAAAGGGCAATTTCAAGGACCGGCTTGAACAGGCGTTAAATGTCGTTGCCGATCATATCCAGGATATTGCCAAAAGCAGGATGA
The DNA here is from genome assembly GCA_003644205.1 of Planctomycetota bacterium. Classification (GTDB taxonomy): domain Bacteria; phylum Planctomycetota; class Phycisphaerae; order Sedimentisphaerales; family Anaerohalosphaeraceae; genus QNBT01. The sequence goes on from QNBT01000018.1 coordinate 8,468, forward strand.
AGAGCACCCTGAGTGATGACGACACGGAGTCTCTGCGTAAGATTAATGAAATACTGCCGAGAACGAACAGGCGTAATCCGGGGATGATGCCTGCGTAGGCGGCTAAAAAATTGAACGAGGTTTTTTGGGACGGCTAATAGTGGCAAGGGAAAAAAAGACAAAAGCCGGGGGCACAAATAAGAGCACAGAAGGTGCATCAGCAGAGGCGAAGGTCGAGCAACCGGCTATATCCACCGACAAGCGCGCTATCCGTGAGAGGCTGGCCGAATCGACTATCAAATCGCTTATCGAAAAAGGCAAGAAGAAGGGCTATCTGACATACGAGGAAATGAACGAGGACCTGCCGGATGAGGCAATATCGCCCAATCGGCTTGATAGTCTGCTGATGACGCTGGACGACCTCGGAGTGCAGCTTCTCGACGAGGCCGAAGTAGCCAAAAAAGAGCAGGAAGATTTTGCCGAAGGCGATGCCGACCTGGCCAAGGCCAAAGACTTAGACGCTAAAGCGGACAAGATTCTTGAGAGGGAACTTGTTGAGCCGGATATCAAGCGTATAGATGACCCCGTGAGGATGTACCTGACGCAGATGGGTGAGATATCGCTGCTTACGCGCGAGGAGGAGATTAATCTGGCGCGCAAGATTGAACTGACACGTCTGGCCTTCAGAAGGAAGGTGCTTGAGAGCGATTATTCTGCCCGAAGCGCAGAAGAAATCCTGCAACAGGTACACGATGGGACCCTGCCGTTCGACAGAACGATGAAGATGAGTTCTACGGAGAACCTTGTAAGGGCTGTGGTTAAAAAACGTCTCCCGCAGAATCTGGGCACGGTAAACAAACTGCTCCAGCGCAATGCGTCAATGTTTCAAAAGTTGATGGATAACGGCGACCTGACTGAAGGCCGAAAGTATCTCAGGCAGATCCGACGCAACAGACGCAAGATTGCCACTTTACTTGAGGAGCTGAGCCTGCGGACAGACAGGATTCAACAGATGATGAAGAAACTGCAGGGTATCAGCAAAAAAATGCACCAGTTAGCAGCAATGATCGAAGCCGGACCCAGCAGGGAATATATGCCCGAGGATATTGACGCGATGAAGCAGGAGCTTCGCGGCTTGCAGGACCTCGTGCTGGATACGCCCAAGCAGCTCGATAAAAGACTGCGCACCATTGAAGCGGTTTATATCCGTTACGAAGAGGCCAAACGCAATCTTTCTGCAGGGAATCTGCGGCTGGTAGTCTCTATTGCCAAGAAGTACCGTAACAGGGGTCTGAGCTTTCTGGATATTATTCAGGAGGGTAACACCGGCCTTATGCGTGCTGTGGATAAATACGAGTACCGAAGGGGCTATAAGTTCAGTACGTACGCGACGTGGTGGATAAGGCAGGCGATAACGCGGGCGATTGCCGACCATGCGCGCACGATTCGCATACCCGTACACATGATAGAGACGATGAGCAAGATTCGGCAGGCAAGCAAGCTGCTCCTGCAGGAGCTTGGCCGGGAGCCTACGATTGAGGAGATTGCCAACCAGGCCGAGATGAGCGTGGTCGAGACTCGCAGAGTCTTAAAGATTTCCAAACATCCCTTCAGTCTCGACAGACCCATCGGCGAAAGCGAAGACAGCTATTTCGGCGACTTCATCGAAGATGAAACCATCGATTCACCCGTGCAGTCGGCGACTCAGGAGATGCTCAAGGACAGGATTGAGCACGTGCTCAAAACCCTGACCTATCGCGAGCGGGAGATTATCAAGCTGCGATACGGCATCGGTGACGGCTACACATACACCCTCGAAGAGGTCGGCAGGATATTCAAGGTCACGCGCGAGCGTGTCAGACAGGTCGAAGCCAAGGCCATAAGAAAATTGCAGCACCCCGTACGCTCTCGAAAACTCGAAGGATTCATAGACCACCAGGCGGTCAAATAGCGAATCCGCAGCTTAATCAGCTATTTTCTCAGTGGTTTATAGAACTGTGCGGGCGGATTCCCGATGGTGTTCGTAAGCGTGCCTAAGTTTTCAATCCTGCACTCGATTTTGTCGCCGGGCTGTAAAAATTCACCTGTCGCCATAGCAACCCCTTCCGGTGTGCCGGTGGCAATGGCATCACCCGGGTCCAATGTCATAAGGAAACTTAAAAATGACACTATATCGGCAACGGTGAAAATCATCTGCGAGGTGTTGGCTTTTTGCCGGACTCGGCCGTTGACAGAAAGCTCAAGGTCGAGGTCCTGAACATCTTCAATTTCATCGGCGGTTACCAGATACGGCCCCAAGGGCAAAAAGCCGTCGGCCCACTTGCCGCCCAGCCAGTCGAAGAACTCATCCCACGGCCGGGCCTTACGGTTCTCCTTAAAGGTTACGCTGCGTGCCGATATATCATTTACAATTGTGTAACCAGCCACATAATCGAGCGCCTCAGCAGGCGGTACACAATTGGCTGTTTTTCCAATAATCACCGCTAATTCAACCTCGTAATCTATCTGCTCGCTGAAGGCCGGCCAGGGTATTTCGGAATCCGGGCCGGTGATAACGGTCGCCGGCATAAGGAACGGCCTGGGCACGGTGGAAGTTCGTGGCGATTCGCTAAGGCCAAGCTTAAGCCCCGCTTCAGCGATGTGTTTTTGGTAGTTACCGGCTAAGCCGATGACCTTACCCGGCCGTGGTATCGGCGCAAGCAGCTTTACATTGTCGATTCGGATGAAATCCTTTGCAGAATCGGCAAGACCGGAAATTTCAGCCATAACCGAGTTGCCCTGTGCAAGGATTTGGTGAATACTCCGGACTTTGCCGTCTGTACCGGAGACGATGTCAATAATCCCTTTTTCAGTGATTATCCCGCAGGATTGTAGTCCATTGTGCAAATATGTCGATAACTTCATATAGAACCTTTATACTTATGTCCGGCTTAACGGTCGAATACTAACAAAAATTGTTTGAAATTACAATCTGACAAGATTCTAATAGTAGTTCGTAGGGTGCGATGTATCGCACCAGTTCGTAGTTGGGAACCCCAGCAGCGGAAAGGATACTGCGATGAGCATAAAGGAGTTATGGTCAAAGGTTGATACCTGGTGGACTAATCGCGACAGCAGCCGGGCCGATTCTTACGTAGCCGTGGATGAGGATGGATTAATCTGTGATGATGGCAGCGTGGTCACGGTGCGACCCGATGAGAAACAACCAAAGGCCGGCGGACTTGAAATCGTCAAAAAAGGCGGCGCCCTCGACAGAAAAGAAAACGTCGAGATGCTCGGCAAGGCATTCGACAGCCTGATTAGCGAGTTGAGCGGCATAAACGAGCACTTAGACAGGCAAATCGCCCAGCACGAAAAACTCATGCAGAGAATAGACGAGCTGCCGCACCTGCTGGAAAATATCCCCGACTCGGTACGGACCCAGAAGCAGTTGGTCGATGGGCTGATTGAGCAATTGCAGGGCAAGGCCCTCAAGGAACAGCAGTTCGTGGATATCGTTGGCAAGATTCCCGCCGAAAGTACCAAACAGACCCACGCCCTTGTCGATATGAATCAGAAGCTCTCAGTCGCCGCCGATATCGATGCCCAGATAAATGAAAACCTCAACAAGTTCAACCAAACTCTCGGCAAGCTGGACACCGACACGGTCAGCCAGACCGACAGCATCATGCAGATGAGCAAGACCTTCGCCGCCAGCGACAGGCACCTTAAATACGTCATGAGCCGCCAGAACAAACGCTTCATATTGGTCTTTGCAATCGCTATGGGCATATCTGCCTTTGCGATTATCGTCCTGGCTGCTGCTGTCGTGTTGCTTCTGAACAATCTGGGGTAGAGTGGGCCTATAGTCCACACCGTCTTCTGGTGTTCACCTGTGGTTATGGAACTCCAGAGGAATAGTGGTTATGTGTTTCGTTTGTTTACTGAAAAGCTCTCTTTGTCTTTTGATATTTGTTAGATCGATAGGTAGCTGAGAACTACTTACTAATTTCTGGAAAAGCTTTGTTGCTTCTTTGGTAATCGGTTCCTCAAAAAAACGCAAAGCCGAAGCAGCTAAATAATCCCTATCCAAATCACATGCAATCCATCGCCTTCCCCTTTTTTCTGCAACCTCACCCAAGGTATTAGATCCCGCAAAAATATCAAGGACCAAATCGTTTTCATCAGTCAAAAAATCAATGAAGAATTCAGGTAACTTTGTTGGAAATCTAGCAGGATGTCTTTTTGCTGATAACTCTTTGCATAGCCGTAAATACTGAGAGTTACTATCAGTATTTGGAAACTGCAATAGATTAGGAGGAATAGCACCACCATTATCAGCAGTTCCAAAACCTTTAGAAATAGCATGCCCGGAAGGTCTTTTTTGGGGTTTATAAAAACTGTCAGGATCTTCAAGCAATTTTTTCATTCTGTCTGAATAAGGAGCTAGCACTTTTTTGACATTGGCTTTAGGGAGATCATTTTTTGAAAACCACCAAACGGTATTAACAGAATCTTTTACTCGAATTTTCCGTTTATTAACCCATTCAATAGGTGAAGGGAGTTTGGCTGTGTTATGCCAAAAGAATTCTTCGGCCAAAGTAAAACCACATTCATCACACATACGGATTAAGACCCTATAATTATAGAGAGAACGTACAGGCCTTCCTTTTTTATATGCTCCTCCAAGATCGAGAACAAAGCTACCAGTTTCCTTTAGAATCCTAAAAATAGAGTGACCAAAATCAATTAACCAGTCAACGTATTCATCTTGGTCCTTGTTCCCATATTCTTTCTTTCTCTGAAGCGCAAATGGTGGAGAAGTCATAACCAGATCAACGCTACCCTCATCTAATGAGGCCAACAACTCTTTAGAATCTCCTACATATGCACGGCCAAATCTTGTGTAATAAATCTCATACATCTTTATCAATATTCCTTTAGTTGATAGACCCAACTTGATGTAATTTTCCAAAGGACCGTTACAGCAAAATATAATTGCGGATCATCCTGTTTCAATTCCTCAATTTCATTGATTATTCGATCTGGATTAGAACTCCCGATAATATAGGAGCCCCATTGACGCATATCCAAATTCCCTTTATCAATCCGCTCGACCAAGGCTTTCAAATCCCATTCACCGTATTTTCCTAATGCCCAAGAAATCCCTGGGCGTTCATTTTCGCTGGCATTTCGAAAAAAATCGAGAACTGTATACACATGCGAACTACACATTCTTTTGAGGCTACGAGTTGCTTCAATTCGAATAGGTAAGCTGACCTCGTTAAAGGCAGATATCAACGATGGAATTGTTGATCTCAAGTTTAATTCCCCTAACGCCCAAGCGGCACCACCTCTTATTTCTTCGTGTTGAGTTCCATCAGTAAGAACTCGTATAAGGAGTTGTCCAGACCTTTCGAATGGCAACTCGCCTAATATGATAACCGCTTCTAAGCGATGTTCTAAATAGTCTGAATTTAGAATTGATTCTATAAAATCATAGCCTAATTGCGAACCTGACCTTGCTAATGCAGCAGCAGCCTCTATCTTCACATATATATGTTCAGCATCGTCATTAATTCGATCTATAAGCGGAATGTTATCAAATTGACGATTTAAAAATGAATAAGCCTTTGCTGCGCAATATCTATCCGAAATTGAGGCGCTCGTCAGTAAATCTCTGTAATAGTTCTCAGAGTCAATCTCTCTTTTGGGAACATCTTTTAACACAGGAACTACTGAGGCCAATATTTGATAGCGACTGATCCCATCTCCTACTCGAACACATGGAGTTAAAGTTATGCCTTTTTTTGACAATGATAAAGAAATGGTGCGGTTGTCTGATGTTCTTTTGAACTTAATTCTATTTGATATTTCAGTAATTACCCCCTCGCTACTGGCCACAGAACTTGGCCATGTCAATCGGGTTTCAAAGCCTTCCTGAGCTCCTTTAGGTTTTTCTTGAATTACCTTATTAGCTTCAAAAGCGCTACGTAAATCAATAATTTTGATGTATTGCACATTTTCATCAGCTACCCAATCAATAGGCTCTTCACCATTCTTTTCACACACAACTAATGCCACATAATCATCATTCTTTAGACCGAAATCCCAGCCTCGTGTCTCATCTGCCGAAGAATGCGACATAGAAATAACAAGTTTTGTTTTGCTTCTTGATTCTATTCTTATTCCAGAATTCACACAAAGGATGTCTGGCACTCTTACTCGTTTTATTTTTATTGTTTTCCATATCTTATACCCTGTTGAACCGCGTTCTAATTCAACGGGGAAATGACCTTGAAGAGCCAAATTCTCAAGTGTTCTTTTGGTACCTATCGCACCAATAGCGAGTTTTTCTAAAAAACTCTCATCTGTTTTGAACGATCTTTGTGCCATATTTACCTTCTTTTTTTTGGTTATACGCCCGATATTGGTTATGCAGTCTGCATAAAACAGCAAATCTGCATTGCAAATCACAACACCGCCATCACCGACAGGATTGAATGGTTGCTATAAGTTCTATATTATCATAATTCTGTTTAATTGTCACGATTTACCCGCCAAATATTGGAATTTCAATTTTTTTTCTTGACGCTAATTGGCGCCTGTGGTAAAAAGCTCATGTTAGCTCTTTTTGAAAGTTCATAGTCGGCAACAGGTCCCAAAATCACCCGATTTTCGGATAGTCAAACGGGAACGCGGTTAAAATCCGCGACGGTCGCGCCGCTGTAAGCGTCCGTTGCGGCCGGATTTAGATTACATCCGGCCGCAAACCCGCCGGATATTAGGCCACTGTTCAGTGCTGATCTGACCCACGTAGGGTGCGAAATATCGCACCGGTTAACTAAGATTAGCGCGGGATGGGAAGGCGTCCGGCGGCAGGATGCAAGTCAGAAAACCTGCCTGTTGAGCGTGCATAACTCGTGTTGTTCTCGCGATTTGGGACAGCGATATGTTAACGGCCTGTTTGCCACGGACGAACGCAAGCAGAGTCGATAAGATATAACAGGCCAATACCAGCCGTCGCTTCCTTCGCGGGAGCGGCGGTTTTTTATTGCGCCGAAGCACCGCCAAACAGAGTTTGACGGTGGCACCCATGGCGGTTTTTTTATTGATTTCGCCCTCGCGTTAAGGGCAAAAGAAAACGCAGAAAGGAGTAGCGCAAATAGCATTAGATGCAGAGTTAACAGCAAATTGTTACGAAAGCAAAATTTTAACGGCAATGATTTAAAAAAATGAAAGGAAGGTATGACGTGATGAAACGAATGGATTTAATTTCTGTAGGGTGCGATTCCCGTCAGGGCCGGACCTGGACGGCATCGCACCAATTAATTTTAGTTCTTCTCGTCTGTGCTGCTGCGCACGGCGAAATATATACCGGCGACATCGAATACACCGCCGGTGCCGGGGCCAACGAAGCAACGATAGCC
>QNBT01000019.1 GCA_003644205.1 Planctomycetota bacterium
ACAGTTGAAGTATTATGTCATTTACGGCCCTTCCTACGGCGAGATTATGAATGAGTTTAATCAACTGGCCGGCCCTGCATGGATGCCTCCGGACTGGGCGTTTGATTCTATCTGGTGGAGGAATGCCGACAAATTGGACCTCGATAGTCACTGGGATCTGGTTGAGGACAGGCTGATCGATAGTGCCCAGGATAATGTCGAAGCGACGGCCAATCATCTGCAGTACTATCAGATTCCCGCATCTGCGATATGGATCGACCGGCCCTATACAAGCAATAATCCAGGCAGCACCTTTGGATGGGGCAATATAGATTTCAACACGGATAGCGACCGGTTCCCGCAGCCACAGGCAATGATAGATTACGTCAATGCCAAAGGGTACGAAATGATGCTGTGGGTAGCGAACCGACTTGACAACGATCTGCTAACCGAAGGACTGGCTCTCGGTTATCTCTTTGAAGGATACACAACGCAGCCGGGTGCTGATGTTCGCAGGCCCGAGGTTTACGACTGGTTCAGAGATAAACTGGACTATTATGTCAATATGGGCATAAAAGGTTACAAAATTGACCGTGGCGCCGAAGGTACAACTCCGGACTCAGCCGAAAATGAGGTTGTATATGAGTTCACTAAATTAACGGCCGAGGGACAAATGGAAGTTCACGGCAATGACTACCTCATCCATGGACGTAACTGCTTCGATAAGAGCAGGAAATATGTCGGTGTCTGGAATGGGGATTCGCAAGGCAATTTTGACGGATTGTCCGGCTCAATCAAGAATGGTCTTCGCTGTGGGGCCATCAATTTCCCATACTATGGCTCAGATACCGGCGGATATTCCGAGACTAATCAGGAGTTGTTCGCCCGATGGTTCCAGTTCAGCACATACTGCACTATGATGGAGGTTTTGATCGACCCGGGCCGGACAGTCTGGTATGATGAAGACTTTCCACATTCTGACGATCCAAACCTTATCGACATCGCCCGCAAACAGTGCGAAGAACACCATGATTTGATTCCTTATACCAAGTCGTGTATGTATCAGGCGAGTCAAACGGGCATGCCGGTAATGCGGCAAATGATTTTTGAATTTCCCAATGACACCAGCCTGTATGATACATGGGATGAATATATGTACGGGCCAAGTATTCTGGTGGCTCCTGTCGTAGTCGCCGGCGCCACGAGCCGGGACGTATATCTGCCTGCCGGTAAATGGCTGGATTATAACGACAAAAACACGAAATATACCGGGCCGGATACTGTAACCGCCTCTGCTCCCATTGATGTGATCCCGCTATATGTCAGGGAAGGTGCTATCATAACCCGAGGCGATATTCTTCAGGCCAACAATAACTGGACACCCAGTTGGGCTCCGTACCTGAAGATAGAGTTCTTCCCCTACGACAATACGGCCAACACGTTTGATTACTATACCGGCAGCAGTGTGCGACCGATTGCCTGCTCAATGCCGGATACCAGCAATGTCAATATCAGTTTCGCTGACCTGGGATACGATGGTATCCTGGAGATATATTGCAGAGAATATACTGATGTTACCAGGAACAGCACTCCTTTGACAGAAGGAGTGGACTTTACTTACGACCCGGGAAAAAACCTTATGACGATTCCGTTCAGCGGAGCAACGACAGTAGCGATAACGGGTGTCAAGAGCATATTTAATGAAATGCCGTCCAGGATTGTTCCTGATGTTGTTGGTATGGCCCGGAGTGCGGCAGAAACTGCAATCTTAGACGCAGCCCTTGCCGTTGGCAGCATTACAGAAGTTTATCACCTTACAGTTCCTGAAGGCGATGTCATCAGTTCCGACCCTGTCGCAGGTACTTCTGTGCCGCATCATTCCTACGTTGATATTGTCGTATCGCTGGGGGATATAGTGCCGGTACCTGATGTTGTTACATTGCCTGCTACGGACGTCACCGCTAATTCGGCCAGGTTAAACGGTCAAGTATCAGATAACGGCCTGGAGGATCCCACAGTAACGGTGTACTGGGGCGACGAAGATGGTGAAACGACACCGGGCAGTTGGGACAACGCCGATTTTATTGGAACGCAGCATTTAACATTCTATGATGACATCAGTTCACTTTCACCAAGCACAACATACTACTTCAGGGCCTACGCCGAGAACTCGACAGGCGGCGCCTGGGCAGATTCTACCGAATCGTTCACCACCGGAAGTGGTGTGCCAATCGTTTTAGATGCAGTCTCAAGCGACGAGGGTGACACCGATGCTCTAAGATGGTCACACAACCTGGGCGACGGACCTAACCGCGTTGTCGTCGTCGTCGCAGGAACCGAAAATGGTGAAGCCTTCACAGGCGCCACATTTGATGGCGAACCTATGACACTGGCGCCTGGTTCGACATGGGAAAAAGATAATAATATCACAGCAATCTTCTATATGCTCGAGGCCGACCTGCCGCCTTCGGCAGGGACATATGACGTTGAAGTAACAATGCAAGTCAGCAATAATATCGGCGCCGGTGCAGTTTCGCTGGAAAATGTCAGCCAGGCCGGGCCCGAAGCGGTTACGGGAACAACAGTAAGCGGCGGCACTTACATCTCAAAGAGTATTACAACTTTGACAAATGGTGTATGGATTATCGATGTTGCGGGAAGCGGACATAGCACTTCGTTTGAACCGGACAGTCCGCAGATCGAATTCTTCGATCGCTCGCCGGGCACCAGTACTGTTGCAGGGTCAACCAGAATGGTGCCAACAGCCGGGACGGTAACAAACGGCTGGACAAGCGGCAGAGACAAACGCATGTGCCTGTCAATGGCAGCATTCGCACCAGCCCCCTGACAGGGGATACTCCGGTACACTGGAGATATATTGCAGAGCGTATACCAGCGCTACCAGGAAATGGTACTCTTTTGATAGAAGGTGCTAACCCAGGTTACGCAGTTGTAGCAAAATAAAAAATTTTTTCGGCATTGAATCAGCGATTGCTGTTTGTCAATTCGGCTCACAAGCCCAAAGCCCGATGTAGTGAAGACCTCCCGCGCCGGCGGAACGCCGCGACAGCGAAAAGGACAAAAGAGATTAACTAAAGTCCCTTAATAACGGATCACCGCGGACGATGCGGAAAACGCTGGGCAAAATCGGAGCCAAAGCGCCGGGGGATGGACTAATCTTGACTCTGTGATAATATAGGATATAGTGTTCTTGATACTGAAAGGCAAGAGAAACAGAGAAAATAAGTGAAACCTGAATGAAAGGAATGAGATAACGTCTGCTCAATATGAACAATCCCCGACACGTCGAACGTTCATCAAAGACGCCTCTGCTGCGGTTGTCGGTCTGTCCGCGGCGAGCCAGATAGCTTTGGCCGCCTCGTCCGCAAAAACAACAGCGAAACGAAATCGCAGGCCGAACTTTATTTTTGTAGAGCCGGACAGCTGGAATGGCCGCTGTCTGAGTATGCTGCAGGAACCGGGCATCAAACGGGTCACCCACAATATTGAACGGATTGCCGATGATCGGACAACTGTATGACCGGATGAAAGCGCTCGGTCTGGCTGATAATACCTACTTCATCTTCACCAGTGACCACGGCGAAAATAATATGGAACACCATCTGTATTACAAAATGAACCTGTATGAGTCTTCGGCGCGGGTGCCGCTGGTGATTGTCGGTCCCGGCATCGAAAAAGGCCTCCGGCTGGATAATATTGTGTCGCTTGTAGATATTTACCCGACATTGATGGACATGGCGGGGCTGGAAACGCCGGAGGGGCTTGACGGTGAATCTCTGCTGCCGCTGGCGACCGGACAGACCAAAACAAGCCGGAATTATGCCCTGGCCGAACGGACCGGAATGTGCGGACAAACGCCGTCCTTCATGCTGCGCAGGGGACACTGGAAATATATTGCTTTTCCCGGTTATGAGCCGATGCTGTTTGATTTGTCGAAGGATTATTATGAAGTTGATAATATCGCTCCGGCCAACCCGGACATAGTCAAAAAGATGGACGCCGAGTTGAGACGGTTGGTGGATTATGAAGCGGTGACCCGTGAACTTATCGATTACAACAGGGAATCCTTCAATCAATGGTACGAAAAACACAGCCGCAAAACGGTCCATCTCAGGGAATACGGAGCCGATATTCCTCGGGCCTATGCCGATGACATCCTTAACAATACCTACATCGGCTTCAATCAGAATTACAAAGACAAATTGATGTACTGGACAAAAGGATAATCGTCGAAATTTTGAAAACTGGCGACAAGGTACTATTGGCTGGAGACATTATAATAATGTTTCAATAATCCCTGTACGAAAATAGGTTGCCGTCATATTTTTCATAAGAAATACAAGCAGAAAAGGAACAAATGACCAAAACGGTGTATGTTATAATTGCTTGTGTATTATTCTGTCATGGATGGTTAGTCGCGTCTGATGCGATTGATTTGTCCGGCAAATGGACGTTTTCCTTGGACCGCAATGATACCGGAGAAAAGGAATGCTGGTTTAAGAAACCGCTGCCGGAAGACGATCCGGCTCGTTTGCCCGGTTCGATCCAGGAACAGGGATACGGCGACCCGCCGGGGCCCGATACGCCGTGGACGGGCTCTATTCGATACGAAGAATGGGATAAGGCAAAGTATGCCCCCTATCGAACAGCGGACAATTTTAAAATGCCTTTCTGGCTTCAACCCGACAGGTACTACAAGGGAGCGGCATGGTTTCAGAAAACAGTCACGATCCCGCCCTCATGGAAGGACAGGCACATCACGCTCATACTGGAACGCCCGCACTGGGAGACCACGGTTTGGGTCGATTCAGTCGCTGCCGGTTCGGAGAATTATTTGTCCGTTGCGCATACGTATGATATCAGTGGTCTTCTGTCCCCCGGCGAACATACGCTGACGATTCGTGTGGATAACCGCGTAGTGGTCGATGTTGGGATTGATTCGCACAGTATTACAGAGCAAACGCAATCCAACTGGAACGGGATTGTCGGCAGCATCAAGTTGAAAGCCGAAGCCCCTGTTTGGATTGAGGATATCCAGGTCTATCCTGATCTTGAAAACAATGCCGCCAAAGTTGTCACCAAACTGGGCAATCAGTCGGGCAATGCTCAATCGGGTGAACTTGTTTTTGATGTATACAATGGTGAAAAGCAGGTGGTGACGCATCAAACGAAGGTCATCATCGCTTCGCCAGGGGCTGTCAATGAAGCGATAATTTCATTCGAAGGACCGGCCAAAACGTGGGACGAGTTCAATCCGAATCTCTATACGCTGAAGGCCCGATTAAAAATCGGCCAACATACCGATGAACATGTTACGACTTTCGGGATGCGGCAAATCAAGCTTGACGGCAATCGCATCATGCTCAATGGCCGGCATGTCTTTATGCGAGGCACGCTGGAATGCTGCATTTTTCCCAAGACCGGCTATCCGCCAACCGATGTCGAAGCGTGGAAACGTATCATTAACATTTGTAAGACCCACGGTCTTAACCATATCCGGTTTCATTCGTGGTGCCCGCCGGAAGCGGCGTTTATTGCGGCCGATGAACTCGGTTTTTACTACCAGGTCGAATGTTCCTCATGGGCCAATCATAGTTCAAGCATCGGTAACGGCAAACCGATTGATGCCTGGCTGTATCATGAAGCCGATGCGATACTGAAGGCCTACGGCAATCACCCGTCGTTTTTACTCTTTGCTTACGGCAATGAACCGGCCGGTCCTGAACACGGAGCGGTGTATTTGAGAAAATGGGTCTCGCATTACAAGCAAAAAGATACTCGGCGATTGATTACCGGCGCATCGGGCTGGCCACAGATTGATGAAAATGACTATCATGTCACACCCAAACCCCGCATTCAGGGATGGGGGCAGGGACTCAAAAGCCGAATCAACAGCCAACCGCCTGAAACGACAACCGATTATTCGGATTATGTCCGAAAATATCCAAATCAGGCCGTTATCTCACACGAGATCGGTCAATGGTGCGTGTACCCGAATTTTGATGAAATCAAAAAATATACCGGCGTGCTGAAACCGAAAAATTTTGAAATCTTCCGTGATTTTCTCAAGCAAAAACACATGCTCGAGCAGGCCCATGATTTCCTGATGGCGTCCGGCAAATTGCAAACGCTTTGTTATAAAGCAGATATCGAATCGGCACTGCGGACGCCGAATTTCGGCGGCTTTCAGTTGCTGGACCTTCATGATTTTCCCGGTCAGGGAACAGCACTGGTGGGTGTCCTTGATCCGTTCTGGGATTCCAAGCCCTATGTCAGCGCTGCTGAATATAAGCGATTCTGCGGTCCCGTTGCGCCGCTGGCGCAACTGGACAGGCGGATATTTACCTCTTCGCAAACGCTGTCTGCACAAATCGACGTCAGTCAATTCGGACCGACCGATCTGACTGACGTTACGGTCGAATGGGCACTGCTGGATAAAGCGGGCAACGCTGTTAAGCAGGGAATTTTGACCAAAGACAAACTTCCCGCGGGTGATTTATACACGATTGGCAATATCACCATCCCGTTGTCGGACGTGTCGGTTCCGGCGAAATATACTCTGCAAGCAGAAGTTACGGGTACTGATTCGGTCAACGATTGGGATATTTGGGTTTATCCTGATACCGTCGAGACAAAGGCGGCTGAGGGTATAATGGTCACACGCTCCCTTGATCGGAATACGCTGGAGCATCTGAAAAAAGGTGGAAAAGTGCTGCTGGCGATTGATCCCAAGCACGTCAAAACCGATGTTCAACTGGGATTTTCTTCGATCTTCTGGAACACGGCCTGGACCAGGGGGCAGGCCCTGCAGACACTGGGTATTCTGTGTGACCCGAAACATCCGGCACTGGCTGAATTTCCGACCGAATACCATAGTAACTGGCAATGGTCCGAACCTATTCAGAATGCCGCGGGCATGGAAATGGATCATTTGCCGACCGAACTGCGTCCGATCGTGCAGGTTGTTCCAGATTGGTTTGACCCCAAACGACTGGGGCTGATTTTTGAAGCGAAGGTTGAAAACGGCTCGATTTTAGTGTGCAGCATCGATATTCTTAACAACCTTGAGAATCGACCGGTCCTGCGCCAGCTAAGACATTCATTACTGAACTACATGGATTCAGAGCAATTCAAACCCAGCATTAAAGTTGACATCCGCTCACTCAAACTATCTTATTTCAAAAGCAAAGCAATACGCAAAGAAGAAAAACTGGCCCGGATTTCCCAAGTAAATTCGTGCAAAAATTTGAAATTTTGATAGTACAGGGATTGGTTCCAACTTAATTGTCCTCATAAAAATTACCGAACCCTTTAATTATTTCCCTTAAGGTCTCAGTTTTATTGTGTAAATTTCAAATGGATTTAATTCTACTGTCACGGAATTGTTTTTAACTCTCAGGTTAGATAAATTTCTTTCCATAAGATCGACCAGCACAGCGGATTTAACATCAAAGCCGAAGGATATCTTTAACTTTACCTTTGTGGAGTGGCATTCGTAAAGTCTCACGATGATGTCTTCGCTGTCTTCGGCTTTTTTGACGGCCTCGACGATGACATGCTCCGAATCAACTGTTATCAGGGAAGCGGAGCCTTTGGTTTTACTGGTTGCCGGGGTCAACTCTAAAGGCATGTTGAGTTCGTAGCCTGCTTTTACCACTTTGCCGTCGATGTAGTCGCCAACGTGGGGCAGCAGCGAGTATGTAAACTCGTGTTTGCCGATGTCAGCAACAGGGTCGGGGTATCCGGTACTTCTCAACAGGTTCAGGTCGAGAACATTATCGAATAACTGGTAGCCGTATTTGCAATCGTTCAAAAGGGCGACGCCGTAATCATCCCTTGAAAGATCGACCCACTTGTGAGCGGGGCTTTCAAACTTTGAATAATCCCAGTTGGTGTTTTTATGGGTATTTCGCTTGACGTTGCCGAACTGAATTTCGCATCTGGCATGGTCGGACTTAACAGTAACCGGAAAGGATGTCCTGAGCATTTTTCGACGTTCCTTCCAGGCTACTTTTGTGACAAAATCAATACGCTTGCTGTCCTGGGTTATAACAATGTCCTGAGTCAGGGTTGATTTACCGTAAACATATCTCTGCCGCATTATCGCCTGCGGGCCGTCTTTTATAAACTTAGAGGACTTGAGAATGAAATATTCGATAGGATACCGGCGATAATGAATTGGAAAATCCCATGCATTTTCATAGCCCCAGCAGAGACTGGAATCTTTATCCCGGTTCGTCGGGGGTTCATTGTTCAGCTCGTCAACATAAACGGCAAGGCGGTTGGCAGGTTTGTTCTTTTCAATGACCCGGCAGTTATGCTGCTTATCGTAAATGGTCGCGATAGAACCGTCAGGAGCAAAGCGTATTTGGAGAAGATTGTTTTCCAGCGAATCTTTGGTGCCTTTAACCTGCGGGAATCTGGAAACACTCTGCCGGTTATCAACAACGACACAGGCCATAGAAGCAACTGTAACCTTTTGCCATTGACCGGCGACTTTTTGCCACTCGGTTCTCTCCCACGAAAGGTCATTACTTACGAGCATCTTATTTTTCGAAGTCGGCTTACCGTACAGTGTTTGGCGTGCTTTGGCCGTAAGTTCGGTAACCTCGGCAAGCATTTTGGCATAACGAGCACGCGACTCTTTATGGACCCTCGTAATTGACGTACCCGGCAAAATATCATGGAACTGATAGAGAAGCATCTCTTTCCAGATTTTGTCAAGCCGAGCCTTTGGATACTCGTATTTCTTGTTTCTCAGCATCGCAGCAGTCGCGGTTAATTCCAGACTGCGCAAAGCAATTTCCAGCTTGCGATTGTACCGCTTGCTCCTTGCCTGGGTCGTAAATGTGCCGGTATGTCGGTCGAGATCGATGGGGCCGACCCAGGTGGAAAAATCATCCTGATACGGTGCGATGAATTCAAAGAATTCTTCAACACGTTTCTGCCTTACCGGGGGCAGGCCGTCAAGATTCTTTTCTCGAAGAAGCGCCTCGAGATGCTCTTCGCCTGCACCTCCACCACCGTCACCGAGACCGAAAAGCAGCAGTAATTCCGGACAGACCATTTTATCCTTAAACCGTTCTTCATACTTGGCAATAGAGGCCGGAGCAGCAGAACTGCTGTAGCTTTCAGAAGGCGGCGTATGAGCCAGTACCTTACTTCCGTCAATTCCCTGCCAGTGAAATGTATCGTGCGGATACTCTATAAATTTTGCCCATGTGGTTTTATGGGTAAGGAAATAATCGACTCCCGCCTTTTTCAATATTTGCGGCAAAGCGGCGGTAAAGCCAAAACAGTCCGGCAGAAAACATACCTTTGTATCTATGCCAAACTCCTTAATAAAAAATCTCTTGCCGTAAAGAACCTGCCTGACAAGAGATTCTCCGGAGGTTATATTGACATCGCATTCAACCCACATCGCCCCGACAGTATCCCAGCGACCCTGAGCAACACGCCTCTTAATATTCTTGTACATCGCCGGATAAAGCTCTTTCATCCATTGATAAAGCTGGGGTTGGCTGGCACAGAACTTGTAATCAGGATATCGCTCCATCATCTTCAATGCGGTCGAAAAGGTCCTACAGCCCTTTCGCTTGGTCTCCCTGATAGGCCAAAGCCAGGCAAGATCCATATGAGCATGACCAACAGCTGCGATATTAAACGAAGCTGGAGAAGCCCCGCGTTTTGCCATTTCCGGGGCGAGAATTTTAAGGGCCTTTTTCGCTTCGGCTTCGTTGTAATCCTTCATTAACATTCCGGCGTCGGTCAGCGCCTTTAGTATCGTGTGATACCTGGCCCTTCGCTTATCAAGCGTACCAAGGAGCTCAAACAGTACCGCATAGTCGTAAAACAACTCATTCATCTGCGGATTAAATTCCGACAAGCAGCACTCGGCAAGAATACCTCCCTGAAAACCGCCGAACAGGTCGTTACAGCCGGCCTCTATCCAAAACCCGATTTTTTCGCCGCCTTTGGCGTTGTCGTTTTTGAGGAAGCGATAAACGCATTTGCCCGGGTACTCCAAAAACGGCGAATGACGCAAAATTTTTGTTGTCAGGCCCTGGACCGGGTTGCCGGCATCGTCAAAAACGCAAGCTTCACCGGAGACATCAATGCGAATGACAACTTTTTTGCCCTTTGCCGCGGCTGGAACCTTGCCGGTGATCTTTATCCATGCACAATCCCATAATTTGCCCCACTTCTTGCCAACCTGTAGAGATTTCTTCCTGCCGGTTTTCTTTTTGGTGAACTCCACAGGCTCGGGAGTTACCCACGCATCGGCCCTTAAATCAGCAATCGGCTTATATACGGCATCCCGGATGCGGTCCCGAAATGTGGCCAACACCTCCTGGTGCTCTTTATGGTAATGATAAACGGTCATTTTTTATTCCTTAAACTTTTTAGCATAACACTTCATTGAAAGCACTTGACCCTGCCTGAAAACAATTAACAATGATGATGAGGTTATACAGGGTTAAAGGGACCTTTTCAACCCCCCTCTGACCCTTTAACTCAGCCATGGGACCTTCTTCAAAAACAAATCCTTTTGGTGACGACAGTACAAATTACAGAAGGAATACATAATGCAAAAGACCAAATCGGCTACTCTGATACCGGGCAGATGCTCGCAAACTGGACCGATGCTTGCATTCGCAAAAAAACAGAGGTATGGCTCGGCCAAGGCCGCGCCCCGCCAAAATAGTAAAATTTGCCCTTAATTTTCTTGCAATATCGGCCTGTTTGGTGTAAAATAAGCGGAAATTTGTCCGAGCGCGTTTTTCGCTTAGATTTCGTCTGCGTTGTTATTTGGGTCGGTGCCCGAGTGGCTAAAGGGAACGGGCTGTAAACCCGTTGGCGAGAGCCTACGTTGGTTCGAATCCAACCCGGCCCATTTCTTCTCAATTCCTCACAACAGGCCGTTTTGGGATGAAGCGATAGCGTTTTCGCTGCCGATATTTTACCCGGTAAAAGGGGTGGTTCGCGGCAATCTGCGTTTTTTTCATCACAAAGACTTGTCAGTTGGTCAGCCGGCAGATATAATCTGCCTGAGTCTTGAATAGCTGAAATAATTTGAAAGGAAGATTGCGAATGGCAGAACACCTAATCAAACCGCATGGCGGCAAGTTGGTTAATCTTTTGGCCAGTGAGGAACGGGCTGAAGAACTCAAAGCCGGCTCTCGTGAGTGGCTTTCATGGAATCTGACTCCCCGGCAAATCTGTGACCTTGAACTGCTTGGGTGCGGCGGTTTTTCGCCCCTAACCGGATTTATGAACCGTACTGATTACGAGAGCGTTTGCAGCGAGATGAGACTCGCAGACGGTACGCTTTGGCCGATACCAATCACGCTGGACGTTACAGAAGATGTTGCCAAAAAGCTCTCGGCGGGTGGCAAACTGGCACTTCGAGACTTTGAGGGCAATATGTTGGCCGTCTTAACGGTCCAGGACCTCTGGCAGCCCGACAGAATGGCTGAAGCTCAGCAGGTCTTCGGCACGACGAATGAGGAACATCCCGCTGTTGCATATCTGAACCAAACAAGCCATACCTGGTATGTTGGCGGGACAGTCGAGGTTGTTCAAATGCCGCGTCACTATGATTTCGTTGAGCATCGCCTTACACCGGCCGAGGTGCGTCAGAAATTTCATACGCTCGGATGGCGCAAGGTCGTGGCCTTTCAAACGAGAAATCCGATGCATCGTGCACACCAGGAGTTGACCTTCCGGGCTGCGGCGGATACTGAGGCCAACCTCTTGATTCATCCCGTGGTCGGTATGACAAAGCCCGGCGATGTGGACCACTATACCCGCGTCAGGTGCTATCAGGCCATCCTGAAGCATTACCCGAAGAATACGGTTATGATGAGCCTGCTGCCGTTGGCGATGCGAATGGCAGGGCCGCGAGAGGCTATCTGGCACGCTATCATTCGCAAGAACTACGGCTGCACCAATCTGATTGTCGGTCGGGACCACGCCGGCCCGGGCAGCGACTCATCCGGCAAACCGTTCTACGGGCCTTATGACGCCCAGGAACTGCTCCAAAAACATCAGGCCGAAATCGGTGTTGAAATGATTCCATTCCGTATGATGGTGTACGTACAGGAACATGACGCCTACTTTCCTGTTGACCAGGTCCCCGAAGGTGCGCATACGCTTTCGATATCGGGCACCGAGCTGCGGGAGCGGCTGGCAGAAGGACGAGACATCCCCTCGTGGTTTAGTTTCCCGGAGGTGGTGGCCGAGCTTCGCCGCACATATCCACCCCGGCGTAAACAGGGCTTCACGGTTTTCTTTACCGGCCTGAGCGGCTCAGGCAAAAGCACAATAGCTAATGTCCTGATGGTAAAGCTACTGGAGACGGGAGGACGGGCGATCACATTGCTCGATGGCGATATTGTTCGCAGGAATCTTTCAAGCGAGTTGGGATTTTCCAGGGAACACAGGGACATCAACATCCGCCGGATAGGTTTCGTTGCCTCGGAGATTACAAAAAACGGCGGCATTGCAATCTGTGCGCCCATTGCACCATACGAGGCAATCCGCAAGGAGAACAAGGCCCTGATTTCAAAAGGCGGGGGGTATATCTTAGTTTACGTGGCCACCCCCCTCGAAGTTTGCGAGCAGCGAGATACCAAGGGCCTGTACGCCAAGGCCCGGGCGGGAGTTATAAAGGAGTTTACCGGCATCTCCGACCCTTATGAAGCACCCCAAGACGCTGATATTGTGATCAACACCGAGGATATGACCCCCGAGGAATCCGCCCAGCAAATCATTCTTCATCTGGAAAAGGAAGGCTACATCGGTTCAGCCGAGGATGAGCAGGCGTAATCCCGAAATAGATTACCGCCCCCAAAAGGCACAGGCTGACTGAATCAGTGAAATGTTACCAGGACCCGGGCGGCAAGAGGAGCCTTCGGGTTGACGAGAACAGTTCCGGTCTTTATGAGGCCGTTTCATCCTTGTTCGTTATGGTTTCAACGAGACTATTTGACTCTCCGAGTGTCTCTCGAATCGCAGCTAAAAGCTGTTCTGTCTTAAACGGTTTAGCAAGATAGGCAACAACACCCGCCTCAATCGCTTCCTGCTCATATGCTTCTTTCGGCTGGCCGGTAATTACTATAATTGGGATTTCATTAGCATGAGGAAATTTTGCCAATCGTTTTATGACGGTGAAACCATCACCTGCAGGCAAACCAAGGTCGAGGAGAATTACGTCCGGCCTGTCCTGACGGGCAAGAGTTACTGCCTGCACACCATCCTCGGCACCTACTACCGCGTAACCCTCGTCTCTAAGTTGCATTCTTAGTATTTTCAAAAGCTCACGATTATCTTCTACAATCAGAATCTTGGCTTTTTTACTCATTGCATATCTCCACAAACCTTATCTATACCTTTTTCGGCCAGTATCGCGGGCAAGTTAAGACAATAAGAAAAATACTTACGCCTATTCTGTTTGGCCCTATAATATGAATTATTAAGGTGTCCGGTACTTTTTCACGTTGAACCGCTTCGGATTCTCTCCAGAATTTTCATTACCGATACAAGCCACTAATTGATTATTAGTGATACAATCTATTAAACAAAGATGTCAACACTTATGTTGACGATTGGCATTAAATCTGTTATAAGTAATGCTCAATGATGAGCAGAAAATGATTTTTTATGGAGCAATTCAATTGAAAACAAAAATGCTGAGTAATAAAAAGAATAAAGAAGGCAGTGCGTTTTTTTACGGTGTAATTCTGATTGTATTTCTTATGATGACTCAATCGGCTATCGCAAGTGATGAAACTAAAATTTTACAAAAAGCAACTGAGAGTCCATTGAGCGTATCGGCAAAACCATCCGTCGGCGTATATTACTATCCCTGGTACCGTGGTGATGGTAGTAGAAGCTGGTTTAGAAGAAATCGCTGGAGAAGGTCTATGCGGCTGCACCTTAAGAATCCGCAGAAACCTAAAAGCGGACTTTATGATTCTCGCGACCCAAAGGTTATCGCCGATCACATCGAACAAAGTGTTCGAGGAGGAATTTCATTTTGGGCTGTCAGTTGGTGGGGCCCCGGCGAAGACACAGATGATACTTTCAAGAACAAAATCTTAAAACATCCGGACTCATCAAAATTGAAATATGCTATTCTTTACGAAAGTACCGGCAGATTAGGCAGGTTCAGCAGGCCGAATTACAAACGATGGATCAGTGATCTGGAATATCTTAAGAAAAATTATTTCGACGATCCCCGCTATTTAAATATCAACGGCAGGCCCGTTATTTTCGTTTACTTATCAAGAGAATATTTCCGCAATAAGGGGCAGAATGCACTTAAGCAGATGCGTGACAAATTTCCCGAGATATACCTTGTCGGAGATGACGTGTTCTACGGCGACGGTATCACGGAATACAAGGCCGAATGGGCCAGGAATTTCGATGCCGTAACAGCATACGATGTTTATGGTCAATCCATCGGTAAGCTCGGCGGCACACGTAAGGCGGTCGAATTCCTTGCAAACAACTACCGGCAAGCCAAAAAAGCAGCCAATAGCGTTGGGACGGCCTTTATGCCTGCAATTGCACCAGGTTATAATGATACGGCTGCGCGAAAGGGCCATCCCGGCAGAGCCCGCTACTTTACAGACGTTGAAAATTCAAAAGAAGGCGATATTTTTCGTGAAATGCTCCGCAAGGCGGCACTGCCCAATATAGACCCATCGTGTGATAATATTATAATGGTAACCAGTTTTAATGAATGGTATGAGGACAGCCAGATTGAGGCAACAGCCGGAACATCTCCAGCAAGCAGCACCGACGATTCTAAAAGTGGCACTTACTATACCGGCGGACAGAGATACGTCGATTATGGGTACCTCTATCTTGATATCTTGAAGGAAGAAATCCCAGAAAGTAAATAGCAGGATATTAATACTACAGCGCAGCATGACCAAGAACAAGCCCGATAACTTCTTGTCGTGCAAGCAGCTATAACAAGTGAACTAAATTCGAATATCGAACCCCGATAAATCGGGATGTAAGCATGTTGAAATACGAATTACCAAAATTCCAAACATCGCTTTGGGCGGAAATCGGCGTTTTTGTTTTGAAAATTCGGATTTTTGAAATTCGATATTGTTTCGTATTTCTTATTTCGTGCTTCGGATTTTAACAGAAAATAAGGTTTTACAGAGCCAAGTTGCGCTGTAGTACTAAAAGAGCGACGAATAAACCAGTTGATCGGCTAAGCAAAAATAAATGTGAAATTAGAAAGGGATATCGATGAAAAAGAATTTACAGAACAGAAGAGAGTTTTTAAAAGCGGCAGCGATGTCCATAGCGGTTACGGGTTTGTCCGGATACTCGGCGATGAAACAATTCTTTTCACATTATATTATTGGCCTTGTGTTGATGTGTTTGTCTTTATTTGCTTCTGCAGGTGCTTTTGCGAAGACCCCGCCGAATATCGTGGTGATTCTAACCGACGATCAGGGTTATGCAGACATCAGCTTGAATCCTCAACACCCCAAGGAGGTCTCTACGCCCCATATGGATTCGTTGGCCAAAGAAGGTGTTATGTTTACACAAGGCTACACTTCAGGCCATGTCTGCTCCCCTACCCGGGCAGGTCTTATGCTTGGACGTTACCAGCAACGCGTTGGCGTATATAGTGCCGGTGACGGCGGTCGTGGTTTTGACCCTAAGTTACCGATCTTC
>QNBT01000020.1 GCA_003644205.1 Planctomycetota bacterium
AATTATCGTCAAATCAGGGATGGGGGCGCAGGTAGTAGCCGCGGGATTCCGGAATTATGGGACGGCAAGGCTGCCAAGCGGATCGCAAGAATAATTTTTGAAGCGTGAAGTGAGCCGAACAATCCGCCGATATACACGTAAATAGAGCTATAATTTGTACTTATGGCAAGATGATACGGTCCTGATTATCTCGGCGTAATTCTCGAAATCTGTGTTTCATAGTGACGATAAGATTCGCAGAATCAGCGCTTAATTGCACCCGACGGGGACGGAGTCTATCTACGTTAGCATAAATCAGTATCGAACTTCCATGTTAAGGCATTTTGAACGTGAGGAGAATTAGTATGGAATACAAATACTGTGGCTTAAAAAGTTTTTTTGCCGGTGAAAAATTTTCAACCTAATGTCCTTGACCTTTTGTTTTTCTGGCGTTTATTTCGTTAAGAGGATAAAAATTCAGAGTTAATTAAGCTCATGTTAAATCGGGATACGACACAGCGAACAGGTATCAATATTGCATCGCAATGGGGCCTGAATGCTGTTAACATAGTGGTCAATTTTTTTCTAATTGGCTATGTTGTTACCAGAGTTGGTACAGAGCACTATGGTGGATGGACGGCGATAGTTTCAATCATAGGCTGTTTATCTATGCTTGATGCAGGTATGTCTGTTGCAATTCAGCACTACGCTGCTGGTTTTTCTGCAAGCAGTCAAAAAAGCGAATTGATTTCATTATTCAGTTCCGCTCATATTATATACATCATTATCGCTGTCAGCGTGATGCTGCTTTGTCTTGTTATTTCTTTTATATATCCGACAATTTTCCCAAAAGTCCCAATAAACGCTGCTCTCGAATGTGTTGTGGCTCTTCGTTGGATATCAGCCGCAATGCTGTTTTTTATAATGAATATGCCTGTAAGTGGAGTACTTCTTGGCTTACAGTGCCACTATATACGTAATACAATCGAAATTTTTAGTCTTTTGATACGGGCTGGGGTGGTTGTGGCAAGTTTTCAGACATTTGGCCCCTCTTTGGCATATCTTGGGGCGGCTTTTTTTGCAGCGGCTATAGTTCGTTTTGTATTAAACAAGGTAGCTATCATGAAAATTGAGCCGCATATACGTTTCAGCTTTTCATCGGTTACTCGTACTTCACTACGCAACATTTTTTCTTATGGAGGACACACATTCATCTGGACGATTGCAACAGTGGTAATCAGAGATAGCGGTCCAATTCTGGCCAATATAATACTGGATGCCACATCGGCGACTTATTTATTTGTAGGTGCCAGACTTGTTCAAACCTTTGGTGCATTTATAACCGGCGCCGGACAGGTTTTTGTGCCGCTGGCAAGCTCGCTTCAAGCTTCAAAGGAAAAAGCACGATTACAAAGCGCTCTCCTTAGAGGTACCAGATTATGTAGCCTTTTAGGATTGAGCGGAGCAATGGTATTGATTATTTTTGGGCGGGCGATTCTTTTTCACTGGGTAGAGTTTGATGATATCACCGGCTATTTAGTTGTTGTTATTATGACAATTGGACGTTTAAGTACGTGGATGTTTGTCGTGCCTTTGTCAATGCTAAAGGGGATGCGTGCGCTCTGGTCAATTACAATTATGCTTGTTACATGTACTATTTCCTGCCTTATTCTGATGCTTTTGCTTTCCCATTATTTTGGCTTGCTGGGATTAGCAACGGCAACTTTGCTGCCAATATTTTTAGCCTACAGTTTTTGGGTTCCCGCTAAAATATGCCATCTTACCGAAGTAAAAGTAGGCCGTCTTTTAAAGGAGGCCATCCCAACGGCAGTGAGTATTGCAATACTTGTAGCGGCCACCGCGTGGGGGATTCAAAAAGTCTGTGTTCCAGCGCAACTACCAACTCTCGTTATTGAACTTGCAATAGTGCTGACATTGTTTCTAATCTTAGCTATGTTTTTTGGTCTTGATCCGGCAAGCCGGGCTGTATTATTGTCAAAGGCAGGCCTTAAACACACAAGGTCAACGTAGATGCAAATAAAATCAGAAAAGCTTTTTGACTTCCCAGAAAGTGAGCGTTGCAAATCGTAAAAAATACACTAAAAAAACTTGGTTTACATCGTTTGTATCAATTTTTGCATACAATATTCTTTTTGCTTCCTCGTGTGCTTTGTGAAGAAACAAAGCTGATTTTAACGCTGCTTACAAATGGTAGGTACGCGAAGGATGAAGATGTTGTGTTGGCAAGCCTGCGGACTTGCGCTCATATTATTGATAAAGGACTACAAGCAGATAACTGGCAACCAGACCGGGCAATAAGTTTCTATTCTGAGTGCGTCAAAAATATAAAGCAACTCGAAAAATCGACACTGAATTCTGATGATTCCTACAAGTGGGCAAAAGAAAAAGTTCTTGAATATGAAAAAGTCCAAGAAACTAGCTCTCCATTGCATTTAGATTACTCGAATATACACAACAACGAACATACACGTCAATTACTACGTGATATAATCACGTCCCGTAGAAGCGTAAGATCTTTTCTTAATAAGTCTGTAGATGCGGATGTGCTAAAGGAACTCGTAAGCGTTGTTAATTGGGCCTCATCCAGTTGCAATCGTCAACCGATTGTCTTACATATTACTCAACAGCGTGAACTTGTAAGAAAATGTCTGAACCAGTGTGCCGGCTCAACGTGTTTTAGTGAAATCGAACCCCCATGTTTTATCGCCGTATGTGTTGATATAAGGTTCTATCGGCTGGCGGACAGACATGTATTCATAGTAGACGGGGCATTGGGTATTCAGAATCTTTTGCTGTTCGCACACACCTACGGCATTGAAGGTACGGTGCTGAACTGGATGCAGGCTACGCGTCGTGAGGAGAAGAAACTAAGAGAAATGCTGGCTATACCTAAATATGAAAGAATTATATTTAATATAGCATTGGGATATCCAAGTAAAGCTATGCCCGCACCGGGAAGAAAAGAAGTGACGAAGACTTATCATATACAAGTGAAAGCTAAGTAACGGATTTGAAATATGAAATACCAGCACAATTTCTATGAACATAGGCTTTTAAACAGCGGACCGGAGATAACACATGGGTAAAAAGTTTTTGCTATTTGGGCTTCCTCAGATAGTCGGTAATTTCGGGTGTGAAGCAATAGTTCACGGGACTGGCGCTATCCTCAAACATACATTCCCCGATTGTGAAGCGGTTTACATTTCAGATGGGCACGCAAAAATTGACAGAGATAGGCTTGGTCCTTCTACAATAGTTAACGTTGATGATAGTGCGCCGCGGTTCGGACCTAGATTTTTGGCACGGCGCATCATGAAAAGAGTATTCAAAAAGCGCATATTCCGTCGACCATTACCTGCTCGGCTACTAAGAAAAGCTGATTGTGTACTTTCCATAGGAGGCGATCTCTACACGTTTGCTGATAAAGAAACAACAAGGCTTTGGCCTTATCCGTACCCAATTGTTAAAGACGGCAACGCCATCATGGATAAAGGCGTTCCTTATGTAATTTGGTGCGCATCGGTGGGGCCACTGGAAAATGCAGGCGAAAACTTAGGAATTCTCGTCGAACATCTAAAGCGCTGCAAAGCTATAATTGTTCGTGAACAAACTTCCTATGATTATCTTACAAGCAAACTGGCAATCAAAGAAAATGTTTATCTGGCTGCCGACCCTTCTTATTTTATGGATCCAGAGCCTTTTGAGGAATCTTTTTTTACGGAAAGTAGCGATCCAATTATTGCCATTAATATGGCTGTAGGTTCTATGATACAAGTTTATGGTGCCGGCAATGATAATATCCATAGATTGCGAGATTTGTATTTGGAAGGTATATCGAATTTACTTTCCAAACTTGGGCTTAGGGTAGCTCTTGTGCCACATCAAATTGACGACTACGATTTTTTTATAGATTTTTACAGCAGGCTTTGCAACCGTTATGGGGACAGAATATGGTTGGCACCAAAGGCATTAGGTGCAAAAAAAACTAAATGGGCTGTTTCAAAATGCGCTGGCCTTGTATCCATGCGGTTTCATTGCGCATTAGCAGGTTTTGGCACTTGTACACCCACAGTTTTGGTTTTGACTAAACCAAAGGGTTTTAAACTTATTGAGGACATTTACGGAAATATGGACTATGGACTGAAACTAACGGAGTTTAGTCCCGAAGCGCTACGTAATAAAGTTGAGTTATTGCTGAACAATCGCGAAAACATTCAAAGCACTCTACGAGCAAGTATTGAGAAGATGAAGTCCCGCGCATTATATGCAGGTCAGATTTTGAAAGAAATTTTATAAGAACTTATCCCAAGGCCTATGCTGGCGAGATAAAGATTTCTTTAAAATTTCGTGAGAATAGAAAGTGCAGAATAAGGATAACATTGATGTGGCAGTTGTGTTAATAGGTAACGAAGGATACGGTATCCGGCGATTTCTTATTGATCAATACAATGCTGCGAAAGACCATAATATAAGTTTTCATTACATTTGCTTGCATAGAGGAGAACTTTATGAAAAGCTTTCGAACTTAGGTGCTGACATAAAAATAATTGGAGGCAAAATACCTAAACCATACCCTCCGAACTTATTGAAAGTGTTTAGTGTTTTCCTTTCAAGCCTTGTATCTAATTGCAAGTCCTTTAAAAAGATTTGCAATTACATAAATAGTACAAAACCAAGCCTTGTATATACTCATGATCCAACTCTCAACAGTGTGGGCGGGCTTGCTGCGAGGCGCTGCGGTATCAAGAGTATAAGGCACTTTCATGGGCAGTTAAACATAAAACGAAATTGGGGCTTGTCAAGAATTCTGCTGAGTTGCTGGCTGAATCTTTGTACAGATATGGGATTAGCAATTTCTCAAACAGTTCGCGATTCACTTTGGGGCAGTTTAAAGAAAAAAACGTATTGCGTATATAACGGCTTAGACATCCCTGAGGTCAAACAGCAAGGAGAACAACTGGCCGGAGTAAACAATTGCGAAGCAGCAGATATTGTGTGTGTGGGAAGGCTTGTCAATATCAAGAAACAACACATACTCATTGAGTCTCTGGGTATTTTAGCAAAACAAGGTCTATCCTATAGTTTAATTTTTGTTGGTGGGCCGGCGGAGGACACAAATCCATATTACCACAAATTGAAGAAAAAAGCTGAGACCCTTGGAATTTCAGATAATATTAAATTTGTTGGCCAAGTTCAAAATCCGTTCGGCATTATTACAAAATCCAGGGTAAGTGTTCTGTGCTGTGATAGAGAGGGCTTTGGTTATGTGATACCAGAATCGATGGCGTGTGGAACACCTGTTATTGTTGTAGACGCCGCTGGACCGTCTGAGCTTGTCGAACACGATAAAACAGGTCTCAAATTTAAGCCTGATAACGCCACAGAGCTGGCTGAGTGCTTGCGTATCCTGCTATCAGATGAAGCGAAGGCAAAAGAGCTTTCCAGAGAAGCCTACTCCCAGATATCACAAAATTTAAGCATGAAAACTCATCTGAGACAAATCAAAGAGAAGTTTTGTGAAGTTTTGGATAAATCGTGAATTATAAAGAACCTACAAGCCATAAAGAGATTAGCACAATTCGAAAAAACGGTCAGCCAGATGATGGTCTGCACCATATGAGGTCAAGCTAATGTTAGTTCTGAAAAATATGACGATGTCTTTGCTTCAATTGCCAAGTTATACGAAGAAATATATTAACCATTCTAATACACATCAATAATTAAGAGGTAATGCTCGTGGACAATAGCTCGCTAATGAGCATAGCTATAGTAACTGGAGTCGTGGTCACAGCGATAATCCTGCCTATATTTCTTAAGTGGCCCTGGCTTACGGTCTTTTTGCCATGGACTATTCCCGTTTTTAAAGCATATTTGTTGCGGTACGTCCCGATAAGTCGCGTAATAGATATTTCAGTATTAATTTTTGCCTTTTTGATTGTATTCCTTGGCGTTGGATTTCTATTAAGAAAATTAGTATGGGACAAACGCTACACCCTACTGCTTTTCTTGCATTTTGCTGTAGTGGCCATCCTGAGTCTTTCGTACTCATGGACCACGGCACCGAGTTATGGCGGCCGGAAATTAGGACTCTTTGCCATATTCAATACTATTTCTTTTGTTCTCGGAGCTTCTGTAATTAGAAGTGTTGCTGATGCACGAAAAGTAGCCAAGGGATATGGCCTGTTTGCTTTACTCTTCGGCATTGTCATGATAGTTACGCCGAGCTATACGTTTGCTTCAGAGTATCAACTCAGGCAAACTATTGGTGGAACAAGTCCGCTAAACGCTGCTTTTACCCTTGCGATTGGTGCAACATGTGGCCTGATTTGGTTCACAGGTAAAAATCTGTTCATGACGATACTGTCTGGTGTTATTTGGATTCTCAGCTTAGTTGGTATAAACAGGGCAGGTGCACGAGCAAGCCTCGTGCAAGTCTTAACAGGCACGGTTATGATAAGTTTGTTTTATAAAGGATTGCACAGAAAAAGTAGGATAGTTTTGGTTTGTCTGGTATTAATTTTAGGTGTTACCGTGGGTATCCCAATAATTACAGCCCAAGGGCCATCCCGGATTACAAGTTTTCTTCAGGACCCGTCTAGAGTATTTCTTGAAAATGAGCGTTTTTATCTATGGGCACAAGCCTTGGCTGGAGTACCTGAAAAGCCTGTGTTTGGGCATGGTGTTGGAGCATTTGCATCGAATGTGATGGGCCAGGACAAATCAGCGTTTCCCCACAACTTCTTTATTGAGGTGTTATATGAAGGAGGATTATTGAGTTTTATATTCTTTGTGCTGTTTTGGTTTTTTGTGGTTTTCTATATGTTTTCATGGCGCAGATCGATTCCTGAGAATGGTGTTTTGGGTGATCTATATGTCCGGGACCTTTGGATAGTGATTTTCTTTTCCGCAGCATTAGGATCGGTTTTCCATTGGGATATTTCCGGGCAACGACTATTGTGGTTATTGGCTGGAATTATGCTTGGTACAACCCGAGCTTGCTGGCAAGAGGCCATGTTTCAGTGGCAGTATGATGAAGAGTATTATTATTTGGCAGACACTCAAGCAGAGAGCGAAACGGATGTGTCTGTTGTGCATATATAATGAAATTGAAAAGCGGAATTATATCAAATGAAAAATGCATAACAAAAATGACAGGAATTGACAATTGTTATAGGTTTGACAGACTTCCATGAAGGAAAGGTATCGTATTAAATGAAAAAAGTATTTGACCAATCCCGGGAGCAGAGCAGATGGGACCAGTACAGCCAAGGAAGAATCACAGCAATCCAGGCAAATCCTGACGAGTTTATCATTAAGAGGATTTTTCCGCAGAATGCTCCCTAAAAAGTTACACCCCAGGGCATTGTAGTATGTCTGGTTGAAAAATATTATCGCATTACTAACTGTTGGGATTATTTATAATGAAACAATGCCATACCATAGCAACTGAAATACTTCTTTTTTTTACAATAACAAATTTGTGTTATGGGCAAAAAATAACATTATCTGATACTGAAATTAATACAAAACTAATGGAACTTAAGCCCTTGCCTAAAGTGCATTACTATTGGCCACAATCCTCTGATTTAGACGATCGAAAACTATATGAATTGGCAAGAATAACACATTCTCTTTGTCTTTCAGGTGATTGGGACAAACAGCAGAAGGTAGAGAGATGCGTTTATACATGTGCCAGAATAAATAAAACAAACCCCCAAATAAAAGCATCACTCGGTGTTAACTTTACTCCCTGGCATATCAAATTTGATAAAAAACTGCCTCCTACTGACAGGGGGCCGACTTATAATGCGGAAATTAAACATTTTGAAGAGCGTGCGAGATTGATAAAAAAATGGGTAGCGGAAAGTAACAAAAAATATGGGAGTAATGTTAAGATAAGTGCTGTAATTTTCAGCTCCGAACGCTTTGTAAAGAAAAAAGAGGATAGCAAACAGTGGAATGACGCGATTGCCTCCAATTATAATTGGTTCACAAGAAAAGCTAAATCTGTTTTCCCCGACGCGCGTATGGAATGGTATGCTAAAGGAATCGTAGCCTCGGCCTCTTCAGAAGGATGGAGCAGGCGGCCGTGGCATGTCGAGGGCGAAGAGCTTGAAAGGTTATCTGTAGAATTATACGCGGTTCCTGAACCTGAA
The DNA here is from genome assembly GCA_003644205.1 of Planctomycetota bacterium. Lineage (GTDB taxonomy): Bacteria > Planctomycetota > Phycisphaerae > Sedimentisphaerales > Anaerohalosphaeraceae > QNBT01. The sequence continues at coordinate 8,157 of QNBT01000020.1, forward strand.
CGTACAAGAGAGGGATATCGACGAACCTGTCAATTGGCCGATGAATTAGGATATACAGAGGTAACCCCCTGGGTTGCCCTTGCTGCGGGGTGGCGGCGTCATAAAGATAAGTTTCAAGCATGGTCATCAGATTGGGACTACGATATAATATATTCTTGGATGATTGGCAGAGAACTTAATATCAAATGGTTTGGGGACAGACCAAAAAGATTTGCTCCTTACAATCGGGCACAAGTTGTTGTTTTTTATCCTCGTCCATTTGACAAAAGAGCTCCGCACTGGGCAAAACACTTTATTGCTTATGTTCGAGGCGCAACAGGGATTAAAGAACTTGACGATTTGGGATTTGAAGAATAGGGAATCTTTGCAGCCGAGAGAGCAGAATGCAAGTTATAAATCCAAAGAATAGAAAAATAAAGGTATGTTTTTTTACCACGGTACAACAACCAAATAATGTACGGCTTTTTCACCGCGAATGCAGGTCCCTTGTGAAAGCTGGGTTTGACGTTCACCTTGTAGTTCCTTGCGAAAGCTCGCAGCTTAAAGAAGGGGTACAAATTCATGCCATTAGACGGTCTCGTAACAGATTCCTGCGGATGACACTTATGCCGTGGATAGCAATGCGAAAGGCATTACGGACAAATGCTCAGATATATCACTTCCATGATCCCGAATTGCTTATTATTGGATTTTTAATGCGATGGGTATTTTTCAAGAAGGTTGTTTTTGATATGCGGGAATCTACTGCCAGGCAGCTCAAATCTAAAGGATATTTGCCGCATTGGTCACGTAGTATGATTTCATTTTGTTACAGGATAATCGAAACTATTTCCTTAAAAGGTATTGCTTTAATAGTTGCCAACGACAGGAGCACAGAAGAATACAAAAATTGTTATCTCGTTCGCAATTTTCCGGAAACAGATAAAAGACTGATGGCTAACGCATTAGATATGAAAAAACGTCTTGAGAAACCGTTGCTGGTATATGTTGGTGGGGTTTGGAAAAGCAGGGGTGCGTTGCTTTATGTTGAGTTGGCCAGGCAACTTGTTGAGAAAGGAAACAACTTTCATTTGATGATAATAGGCCAATACGAGGAACAGTTCGGCCAAAAACTCAAAGCGAAGATACGTAACCTCAATTTACAGGACAAAATAACCCTTACGGGCTTTATTGACTATCAGGACGCAATGAAACTTGTGTCGCAGGCAGTCATTGGGCTTGCTATTCTTGAGCCCACACCTAATTACACATTTTGTCTTGCGGGCAAGATGCTTGAATATATGATGTGTGGAACTCCTGTCTTGTGCTCGAATTTTGAACATTGGCGGCCGTACATTGAAGGTGAAAAAACCGGATTTATGGTAGATCCTGGAAATATGGAAGAAATAGTTGGTGCTTGTCAGAATATGCTGAATAATCCTGATGAACTTGTTGCTATGAGTAAACGTGGCATTGATGCAGTACGAACTAAATATAACTGGGAAACAGAGTTTAAGAATTTACTTAAGTGTTACAACGATTTGCTAAAGGAATAATTGAGTTTCTTTGCAATAATCAGTAAGAACGAGATAAGAGAATCGTCAAATGCATATAGTTTATATTCACCAGTATTTTGGCACACCGAATCATATTGGCGGGGTACGTTCTTATGAGTTTGCCAGAAGATGGCTGGCAAAAGGGCATAAAATTACTATGCTCACGACGACATGTAATTTGAGCGAATGCGATTTGTCAAATGCAACGGGCAAATTCTTCAAGAAGTGTGTAATAGAAGGCATAGATGTTATTGCTATGAAGATTGCATATAAACAACAAATGGGAACTTTCAGCAGGTTGTTTTCCTTTTTTTCTTTTCTTCTTCTTTCTTCGTTTTTCGTTCTATTTGTTAAAAAAGTCGATGTAGTTTATGCTACCAGCACTCCTTTGACGGTAGGTGTTCCTGCGCTTGTTTGTAAATGGCTGCGGAAAAAGCCTTATGTTTTTGAAGTGCGTGATCAGTGGCCCGAGCCATTTATTGAAAGAGGGGTTATACGTAGCAAGATAGTGATAGTAATGCTTCTTTGGCTTGAAAGGACTATATATAAATATTCATCTGCTATTGTTGCCTTGTCGCCGGGTATGGCCAAAGGTATCCGTGAGGTTCTTGGTGACCTCCAAAAGCCTATTGAGGTGGTTCCAAATTGTTCAGATGTAGAGTTGTTCGGCCCGGATGTTGATGGCTCAGATATAAGAAAGAAATATAACTGGAGCGACAAATTGGTCTTTCTGCACGCAGGAGCAATGGGACGGGCTAACGGACTTGATTTTGTAATCAAGGTAGCAAGCAGACTCAAGACCACCCAAGACGTTCACTTTGTTCTTCTTGGCAAAGGAAAAGAAAAACAATTTCTTCGGAAAACGGCAGAGGAACTGGGGCTTAAGAATGTTGAATTTCTGGATTTTGTCCCCCGGATTAAATTGCCCAGTTTTTTTGCTGCATGCGACGTTTCGATGGTAATTTTTGAGAATTATCGCATTTTGGAAGATAATTCGGCAAATAAGTTTTTTGATTCGTTGAGTTCCGGCAAACCTGTATTACTTAATTATTCCGGCTGGCAAAGAGAAGTGCTTGAAAAGAATAAAGCAGGGTTCGGTTGCCGGAGATGGGATATGGATGAGTTTGTGGAGAAAGTATTATATTTCAATTCGCATAGAGAGCGACTATTGGAGATGGGCCGAAACGCCCGGAAACTTGCTATTGAAAAATACCCCAGAGATAAATTGGCACTAAAGGCATTAGAGACCGTTACTTCCAATGTGGATGTTAACTGATATTATAATGTAACACGTTTTTGACATTTTTTTACTGATAGAAGTTGAATGTAGATGGAATTCAAAGATGGGCACCGAAATTATCTTTAAGAAAACAAACCATCTTTCTACGCTCGAAAAGTCACAAATCAGGGGACTTTTCAAATGTGTATTCAAAAAGGAAATGGTAGACAGTACGTTTGAGCGACAATTTCTTAAGAGTTGTTTGGGGTATTCTTACCATGGACTTTTAAGGCATGCAGGAGAAATTGTAGGCTCATTTTCTGCTATTCCTTATCGATATAGATACTTTGGCAAGGAGTTAACGTTTGCTCTTTCTGTTGGCACTATGATTGCTCAGGAACATCGTGGAGGAAAAGACAACCTGAAAAAAATGGCTGAGTCTGTTTATGGAGCTATGATTGACGATGGAATTCCGCTTATTTATGGCTTTCCAAATGAACTGTATTATAATCATGAAAAAAGGGTCTTAGGGACAAAGGATATTGGAAGGCTGGACTACTATGTCCTTCCTTTGAATATAGGGAATGTTATTCAAAAGCTGAAGTTGTTTAATTTTTTTTCTCGCTTTGGTTCAAAAATAATAATCGGGCGGCTGCGAAAACCTCAAAAAGTTAAATGCAAATTCAATATCGACAAAGTTAGCGATGAAACATTTGAACGGCATAGGTATGATGATAGCTATCATGTTATTGAACTTGACAATGGAGCTAAGTGCACCTACAAGACTTACGATGAAGTCCATGATGCCCGGATACTATATTTGATTGATGTTTTACCCTTGAATCCTGATTCTTTTGAGGAGGCAATAAAACGAATTTATAAAGCAGAAGCTAAATCAACGGATGTTATAATGTATGTAGGCAAATTGCCGTTTAATCCGAGAAATCTTGTAAAGGCTCCCAGATTCATGGAGCCACAAAAAATCAGGATGACCGGAAAAATATTGATTCCGGAGCTTGTGGATGACTCTGTTTTTGAAATTGGAAACTGGAACGTAAACATTTCCAATTTTGATGTTCGATAAAGTAGGAGATAAGACCGTAGCTGATAGGCTTGAAACTACCAAATATGTCAATGCCTTAACTATCGACGTCGAAGACTGCTGGAGTATTGTTTCCCGGGACTGGCTATCCAGGGAAATAGATGTAACCGATGCTGTGGTCAGAGATACCGAATGGGTACTCGATGCTCTTGGACAGCAAAATACCAGAGCAACCTTTTTTATACTTGGGAATGTGGCACAGAAATTCCCGTCTCTGATAAGACGGATTGTTGATGGTAAGCATGAGATCGGGGTGCATGGTTTCTCTCACAAACAGATTTTCAAGCTGACTAAGGAAGAGTTTCGTAGCGAGGTTGCTGATGTAAAAAAGTTGCTGGAAGATATTATCTCTGCATCCGTGCTGGGCTATCGGGCACCGGCTTTTTCTGTAATACCAAAAACGAGTTGGGCTTTGGAAGTTTTAGCCGAAGAAGGCTTTGTTTATGATTCAAGCATTGTACCCTGCAGAAACAGACGTTACGGGTGGCCGGGCTTTAGTAGAGATATTTGCAGAATTGATTTATACGGCGGGCGCAGTATCATCGAAGTGCCAATGACGATAGTGAATTTTCCTGTCATTGGAAAAGGTTTTGTTACCGGCGGCGGATATATTCGACATTTTCCATATTGCCTCTCAAGCTTTGTGATTAAACTTGTTCAGAAACACAGGCCGGTTATCGTCTATATGCATCCATACGAATTTGGGACAGGGATTTACCCTTTGTCATTTAGTCATCTTTCCAAAGAAAAGAAGAAACGAGCCTTCAGGCACTTGAAATTTGCCGCGCGAAACCGGAAATCCATGCCTTGCAAGCTAAGAAAACTTTTGTCGGAATTCAACTTTTCTACTATCAGGCAGGTTGTAGAATCAACAAAATCTTGTCCCTGCGGCATTAATCCGGTTAAATTGGATGGAACTGAAGACAAATAACAAATGTCTGACGGTGTATAATTTACCGGATATCTCAACAGGTGGTTGTTATGGCTGATTCGCCAAATAAAAAGAAATCTCCGGTACTTTTGTTTTTCGTGGGTTTTCTTGTGATTATAGGCATAATGTTTATTGCCAATTTCAAGTCTCCACTTAAGCATGAGCTTGATGCGCCCGCAGGTGGTATCGAAAGGCTGTACACCGCGGGAGAGGCGCTCATAGCGGTTTCTATGGCTAATGAGATATGGGTTTGGGATTGGGCCAGTTTAGACGATACACCAAGAACGAGAACTGTTAAAGCCAACAACGTGCTTTGGTTGCCTGATAACAGGCTCATTTCGGCTCCATCTAATAGGTCGGGCACGATTGTCGTCAGCGACTTTATAAATGCCACAGACACCAAGCAACTTGTATTTGATGGTGGTTGGCGATGTGAACAGTTGGGTATAGGTGGTGGAGGAAGGTTTGTTGCTCTTGCGATTGTGGACAAGGCAAAGCAAGGTCAAGGATCCGCCAGTAAACGTTTTCGTCTCGAAATGCTCTCGTCCGGCCTTGACAAACTTATTAATGTTACAACAATAGACAAAAAAGATGACACATTAATACTGTACGAGTTGGACATTTCCGACGACGGGGCTTTTATTGCCGCAGTTGGGCAGACAAACAACTTTGCCTGGATTGGTGTATTTAATGTTTCAAAAAAAATAATGGTGTGGGAAAAACAGGTGGAGGAATCAACAGATTTTACAGATGTTGCATTCTCTCCGAATGGGGAGGTGGTTTACGCGGGGGGAGAGGGCAAGCATTTGTATTGTTTCGAAACGACTTCCGGAAAGGTAGCAAGTCAGTTGCTTATAGATAATGAGCAACTGACAGTTTCGTTTAATGAGCAGCGTGTTACGTGTGCCGAGGTAAGCCCCGATGGTTCTGTGGTGGCAGCAGGTGTGAATCCAGGAAATAAAGTTTATTTCTGGGATACGAGGACGGGCGAGCGACTTGGTGTCATGGGGGGTTGCAGAGGCCTTAATAACCTGGCATTTGCACCGGATTCATCGACTTTTATAGTTGCCGGGCGAAATTACGGTGGTTCGCTAAAAGTCCGTCGTGTGCCGGGCAAATAGGCGCGTCAGGAGTTTAAATATCGATATGATTGAGACCGTAAAGAATGTTGCCGTATTGGGCTCTGGTGGCACTATAGGTAGTTTGGTTGGTGGTCTTATTGCTCAGCAAGGGATAAAGGTTCATTTTTTAAGCCGGACTGTTGAGGGTGCGAAACGCGGCCTGCAAAGGGCTATTGCTCAGGCTCGCTCCGAAGTAATAAGCAGAAATATTATATGTGGTGATTATAATCATCTGTTCGAAGATGCACTAAAGGAAGCTGACTGGATTATTGAATGTGTCAGCGAAGACCTTGTGATAAAAAAGAAGATGTATGAGATGATAGATGCGCATAAGAGGCCGGACGCTATAGTCAGTTCCGTAACGTCGAGTCTGCCTCTGGAAATTCTGCCGAAAGGCAGGTCCGAAAACTTCAGGAAGAACTTCCTTTCCACGCATTTTTATAATCCTCCCGGCAAGATGTTGGCTTGTGAACTTACCGGCCAATCCGATACTAGCCCCGAAGTTGTTGATTTTATGAAGGATTTTCTGCAGCACCGGCTTCGGCGGGCGGTTATTCCTGTCAAAAACGTTGCAGGATTTGCAGGCAACCGGATAGCCTTTTTGCTTCTTAATCGAATTACGGCGTTGGCAGCGGTCTATGGCGCCGAGATGATGGATTATTTGATTGGGCCTTATACGGGCAGGCAAATGCCGCCTTTGGCGACTATTGATTTAGTCGGCTTGGACATTCATAAGGCCATCATCGAGAGCTTATATAACAACACCAACGACGAAATGCACCACAGTCTTGTTCCGCCGGGGTATGTCGATAAAATGATTCAAAACGGTTCTTTGGGTAACAAGACTCCCGACAAAGGCGGTTTCTACAAAAAACTTGAAAGCGGAAAGCTTATGTTTATTGACCCGGCAAGTTGTGAGTATGTCCCAGCGATAGAGCCACACGTCGGCTTTGTTGAAAAAGCCAAGCACCTGATTCATATGGGACAGTATCGGGACGCGTTTGAGATTATCAAAACGGCCTCCGGCAGAGAAGCTCAGATAGTTAAAGACATCCTTTGTGTGTACATAGTATATTCCTATTCGCGTGTAGGTGAGGTTACCGAGCCTGTTTTCGGAATAAATGGAATTGACAGTAATGTCCTTTGGGTTTAACTGGGCACCGCCCAGTCTTATTGTGAGTATGCTCGGCGGAAAAGAATATGTAATTAAGCTGCTGGAAAAGAAAGAGTTTGAGGTACCGAATGCACTGAGAAGTGCCGATGACGGTAAGGGCAGGATGCCGTCCAGGTCCGGCCCGGCGCTTCGACAGGACGGGCTTGATGCAGGCAGGTATTTTCCGGCTCGGTGAATATGCCGTCCAGGTCCGGCCCGGCGCTTCGACAGGACGGGATAGAGGATAATAGGTGAATAATAAGCAGGTATTTATATTAGGCGGCTATCAAACGGATTTTGCCAGGAACTGGGGCAG